>CANSWQ010000004.1 GCA_947650775.1 uncultured Mycoplasmatota bacterium | reverse complement strand
AAGAATGATTATTACCAAATATTATAAATAGTTAAAAGCTAAATTTTTTGATATAATACTATTTGTGATGAAGTATGATATTAAATATAAGTGGCAGAACAGACATAATCGCTTTTTATAGTAAATGGTTTAAAAATAGATATCAAGCAGGATTTGTAGATGTAAGAAACCCTATATACCCAAAACTCGTAAGTAGAATATATTTCAAAGATGTTGATTTAATAGTGTTTTGTACAAAAAATCCTCATCCTATAATGGATTTTTTAGAAAAAATAAAAGAGCCCATAATATTTCAAGTTACCTTAACACCATACAAAAAAGATATTGAACCAAACGTACCCAATAAAAAAGAAGTTATAGAAGATATTAAAAAAATATCAACTATTATAGGTAAAGAAAATCTTTATATTAGGTATGATCCAATATTTTTAAATGAAACATATACTTTAGATTATCATATCAAAGCTTTTAATAAAATTTGTTTATTACTAGATGGCTATGTAAATAAAATTATCATATCATTTATAGATGATTACAAAAATGTTCGTAAAAATATGAATGTTTTAAGAATTAAAAATTTCACTAACGAAGACTTTAAAAGAATAGGCTTAGAATTTAGTAATATTGCTAAAAAATATAATATGACAGTTCAAACTTGTAGTGAATATAACAATTTAAGTGAATATGGCTTTATTATAGATGATTGTGTGTCTAAAAGTTTAGCTAAAAAATTAACAGGTAAAAGTTATCCTAAATGGCAATCACGAAATAATAAATATTGTAATTGTGTAACAATGACAGATATTGGAGCATATAACACTTGTAACCATTTATGCAAATATTGTTATGCAAATTATAGTGAGAATAAAATTAAAGAAAATATAGAAAAGCATAATCCCAATTCTTCATTATTAATAGGAGAACCAAAAGAAACTGATGAAATAAAAGAAAAATTAAAATAAGTGTGACTTTTAAGCAAAAATGTTTTATAATAAATAAACCATACAACAAGAAAGGACGATATAAATGTCAGTTTTAAGTGATAATTCTTCTTTTAATAAAAAAGTAAATTCATTATTAAAAAAATATAGCATATTTAATATTCCAGAAGAAGAAATAACAAATATAATAAATCAAGTTTTAAGTGATAAATCTGATGACATAAATGAATCAATAGAAAAAATAACGTTACTATTAAATAAATACTTAAAAGAAAAAATATCTGAAGAAGAATTTATTAATATAATTATAAGTGTTCTTAGTCCTACATTAAGCTTTAAAAATGTTATAAAAGACATAGAAAAAATTAGTAAGTTTATTGCCGGATTTGATTATGAATTAAGTATAGAACAAATCATGATGCTTTATAATAAAATGCCAAATTTAAAAGATAAATTAGCAGATTTTATTAAAAAGAACGAAAAAATATTAAATTGGGACTATGTATATGGATTAACTATTGATAATCTAGCTTTAATGTTTATTGAAGAATATTGTGAACAAAATGAAATAAATATTGAACCAGAAGCTTCTAAAGATAGCACTGAATTAAAAGTTTTATCCGCTGAAAGACAATATTTAACCGAAATATCAATGCCTTTATTAACTAAAGAAGAGGAAGAATATTATTTTCTTGAGTATCAAAAAGGAAATGAGAATGCCCGTCAAATTTTAATAGAAAGAAACTTAAGATTAGTAGCAAGTATTGCTAAAAGATATATTGATCGAGGAATTCCATTTCTTGATTTAGTTCAAGAAGGAAACTTAGGTTTAATGAAAGCTATCGAAAAGTTTGATATAAAAAAAGGAAATAAACTATCAACTTATGCTACTTACCGGATAAGGCAAGCTATAACTAGAGCTATCCTTGAAAAAAGAAATCAAATAAAAATACCTGTATATTTATTTAGTGATAAATCAAGTTATTTTGAAACTATGAGGAAGTTAGAGCAAGAATTAGGACGTAGTCCAAGCATAAAAGAAGTATCAGAAGCAATGGATATTTCCTATGACAAAGCTCGTAAACTTTATGAAAGTTTTCCTACTACTATTAGTCTAAATCATAAAATTGATGAAGAAGATAATAGTGAGATAGGAGATTTTATAGCAGACGAAAATGTAGATGTTGAGAATGATGTTTTTAGTACTAATCTAACATCTAAAATGGAAGAATTATTTATAGCAAGTAATATAGATACAAGACTAAAAAAAGTATTAATTTATCGCTTTGGACTATTTGGTAATAAAAAACTCACTCGTGAAGAAATAGCAAAAATGCTTAATGTTAGTGGGGAACGTGTTCATCAATTAGAAACAAAAGCTATCGGAAAATTAAGAGAATATGAAGCAGTTCATAGAACATTAATCTCCTATGCTGATAATCCAGAACAGGTAAGTATTTATTTAGATGATAATATGCCCAAAAAATCAAAGAAAAATAATTGTACTAAACCCACAGTTTCCTTAAATAGTATAATAAAACCATTAGAAAGTATAAATGATGAAGCATTATTAGGATTAAAACCTGCTATAAGAGAACTTAAGACTAAGCAACAACACTTATTTCTTTTTTATCTAGGTTTTTATGATGATAAGAGATATAGTTATGAGGACAAAGCCCATATATTAGGTATCACACCTTCACAATTAACAAAAAAAATATCTTACATTATTAAATCATTAGCAGCAGAATATTTTACATTACAAGAAGTCAAAGATAAAATTGAATTTATAACTAATTATAATAGTGAAAATACTAGTATGCATAAAAAAGATTATAAAATAATAATACCAAATGCAAACTTAGATATAATAACGAGAATCAAATATATCATATCTCAGTTTAGTATATATGACCAAAATTTAATTAATCTTTATTTAGGCTTTTACAAAGGACCAAGAATAGCATTATATGGGAAAGCAGATATTTTTGGATTAAAAAAAGAGAATTATAATTTTAAAATAAAACACTTATTAATTTTTATAAAAGATTCTTTACCTGATGTAGAAAACATAAAAGATATTTTAATTATAATTAGAGCATTTAATAAAGAAGACGCATCAACATTAAATAAAAAAAGATATTTAGAATTAGAAAAAGAAAATCCAGAATTAATCGCCACTATCACTAATTTATTAAGTGTTAGTTATGAAAAAGAATCAGAATATCAAGCTATGTTTGAAAGAAACATAAAAGACCATCCTGTAATCCAAGAATTAAAGGAAAAAATAACAGACCCTATATTTAAGGATTTCACAAAAGATATGACAATGATAGAATTGTGTATATTTTGGTTTTGTTGTACCGATTTAAATTCTAAAGATAAAAGTTATAGTATTTATGAAATATCCCAAATTTTAAATCTTGATTCTGAGATAATTATGTATATTCTAAAACGATTAGAAACCCAATACAGATTAGAAATAAATAAATTACGTAGAATAAAAAGATAAAATTTAAAAAAGTTAATTCAGATATAATAGTAAAAAAATTAATGATAGCTTATCTAAAAATCATTAGAAATCAAAATAAAAAAATGACATTTCCCAAATTTTGTATTATAATAGAACTAATAAGTTATAGGGAGGTTCTGAATTTATATGAAAACAAATAAATCTAATTCTGAGCTTTCTAATAAAGAACTAAGAAAAATAATTGAAGAAATAAAAAATGATTATATATTTTTAAATTTATCCACTGAAGATTTAATTGAAATTTGTAATGGGGAGGGGGTACCAGATAATAATAATTTAAATAAAAAAAATAAAATAAGAATTATAATAAAAGAGTATATTAGTCAAAATATATCCCAAGATGTTTTTGACTATTTATTATGTGAAAAATTAAATAATGAATTACAATATACAAAAAATCCTTTAGACATGTTAGAAATAGTTGATAAATTTCTAAAAAGAATAAGATATACTTTAAAGTTAGAACAAATAAAAAACATATTAGAAAATGTTCCACTTATAAATAAGGCTATAAAAACTTTAGTAAATAAATATATAGACATTATAAATAATGGAGAGATGGATAGAATATCAGAAAATCCTCTGATTCTAATGCTTATAGAAATATATTGTGATAAAAATGATATTGAAACAATACCTGATAAAGTTAGTTTAACGACAAAAGAAAATAGAAGTTTAGAATCAATGAGGTTATATTTAAGAGATATTAATTTACCTCTATTAAGTAGGAGTGATGAATTAAAATATGCTATAAGAAATAAAGAGGGAGATTTAAAAGCTAGAGATATTCTAATTGAAAGAAATTTAAAATTAGTAGTAAGTATAGCCAAAAGATATAATGGTAGAGGCTTAGATTTTCTGGATTTAATTCAAGAAGGAAATATAGGTTTAATCACAGCAGTTGAAAGATATGAGCCAGATAAAAGTTATAAACTTTCTACATATGCTACCTGGTGGATAAGGCAAACAATAACTAGAGCAATCGCTGATAAAGGAAGTGTCATTCGTGTGCCCGTCCGTGTGCATGAAAAACAGCAAAAGTATTTCATGACTAAAAGTAAATTAGAAAAAGAACTTGGAAGAGAACCTACTTTAGAAGAAATTGCGATAGAGATGAATATAACAGTAGATAAAGTCATAGAAATAGTTAATACAATACCAAAATTTACGAGTCTAGATAGTAAAGTTGATGATAATGAAAAAACTGAAATGGGAAATTTTATCCCTGATGATAAAGTGGAAATTGAAGAAACATTCATAGATAAAGATTTGCAAGCTAAAATCTCGGATTTATTAGATAAATGTAATTTAAAAGACATTGAGAAAAAAGTATTAATTCTGCGTTTTGGATTAAATGATGAAGAAGAATTAACTCTTGAAGAGATTGGCAAGATTTATGGATTAACAAGAGAACGTATACGTCAAATTGAAGCTAAAGCTTTACAAAAAATTAGAAGATCTAGATATGTAAAAGATTTTGCAGTATATATGAATAAACCTAATCGTGCTATTGAATATATTGATGAAAGTAGAAGATTAGGGAAAGCTGCTCCCATCGAAGAACAAAGTAAAATGTATGATATTAAATTTATTGAAATTACAAATATTAATATTGATTTATTACCAGATTTTAAAGAAGCGCTAGATAGTTTGACTGATTATGAACAAAAAATATTGCTTTTATATCTTGGATATTATGAAGGTAAAAGGCTTACTAACAAAGAAAAAGGTAACTATTTAAATATTTCAGAATCAACTTTTAGTTTAAAAATAAAAGGCATTACAGAGAAATTAAAAGTATTTTATAAAGATATAGATTTAAATGAAGTGTTTCAAGCTATTAGAAGGAGTAATAAAGAGCGTATTAAAATAAAGGTTAAAGATTTAAATTCTAAAGAAATAAAGAAAGAAGTGAATGAAATGATAGAAAAACTAAAAGAATTAATAGCATTATTACCAGAAAGAGAAAGAACAATAATTACTTTATACATGGGTTTTTATGAAGGTGAAAGATTAACTTTAAATAAAAAGAGTTCTAAAATTGGAATATCACAGCCAAATTTTTCTAAAATAGTTAGAAGAGTCTTAGCGGATTTAGCCACAAAATTCCCAGACATTGAAAATTTTGAAGAAAAGATAAATATAATAAGGTTACAAAATGGTGAAAGAGTTAAAGGATTTATTAGTACTGAAAAAAGCACTGGTACAAAAAAATCTCCAACAACTCCGATGGAAAACAGAAAAGCTAAAAAAATGATAGCAACTAGAGAAATAATCGAAGAAGAAAAGCCAGCTACTAGAATAGTAGAAAATGAAACTCCAGTAACACCGATAGTTGAACAACCAGTTTCAACAAGTAATAATATTGCTAATGAAAGAAAAATCATAACAAATTTAAATAATACTTTAAAGGCGCCAAGTTTTAAAGAACTAATGAGTGATATGCCTGCCAATGAAGCAATAATTATTAGTTTAAGATATGGCGCAAGTTTTGGATATTTAGATAAAAACTTTGATATTGAAGAAATATCAAAAATATTTGGCATTAGTCCTGAGGAAGTTATAAGAATATGTCGAAAAGTATTATTTTACTTCAAAGATGAATTAGATTCTTTCTTAAACACCTTATTAAATGAAAATAATCCCACAAGATAGGGGATTGTTTTTTTATTTAATAAATAAAATTATCATAAATTCAATTAATTGATTTTTGGTATCTTTATCTAATTCTTTAAAGCTTTTAAACAATTTAAAGATACTATTAATTTTAATTTCTCTCGTATCTTTAATATCATTTTTCTTAAATAGATTAAACATATTTTCTACCAAATTTAATCTTTCGGGAATAGATAATTTCTCTAATTTTTTAGTTAATCTTTCTTCCAGTTTTTTACTTCTTTTATTTTGTTTAGATAGTATAAAACCATTTTTATCAAACTTCCAATTAAAAACATCATGTTGTAAAATACTAAAATGACGAGCTTTAACCACGTTATAATCAGGGGTATGGTACAAAATCATCCCAATAATACTTTGTTCTGGAATAAACATTTTAATTTTCTTTTCAATAGATTTATATTCTTTAGAATCAATTTGTTCTTTTAAAAAACCAGGGCCATCAAAATTATAAATATTTTTAATTCGAGGTTTTATATAAAATTTTGTATTCATCGCACTACATATAGCTAGGTTACCACCTTTAGAGTGCCCACCAATTCTAATATTTCTATCTAATAATTTTATGGCATTATTTAAATATATAGTGGCGTATTTTTGACCTGCGCCAGGATACATATAAGCCATTTTAAAATCTTCTTCCCAACCCACAATAGAAGAATCAGTTCCTGCGAAAGCTATAAAAGTACTTTTATCAGGTAATTTCATAGTTAAAGCTCCAAATTGCATTTCTGAATTAACAATATACATATAATTATAAAGTAAAATATTTTGATATCTAGTACTAGATGATAGAGTATCTAATAATTTCAAAGTATTACTAATTAAGAATCCTTTAGCACGAAGCAAATCCTTATCAATTTTTTTAACAACATCTTTTATAGAAATAGCATCTTTTTTAAAAGCAGGTACCACATTATCTAAAGGAATATAAGGAATAATTGATAAAATTAGGGCATCTACATCATTAAATTTTTGTGTTTTAAAATCTTTAGTTCCCAAACTCTTAGCATGTTCTATTATGTTCATCAAATCACTCCTGATATTTCCATTATATCATATTTATTTAAAAGATATTTTATTATTTTTAAGTTTATAATGAATTTGATAAAACTTTTTAAAAGCTTTATACAAAAAATAAGTATCTTTATTACCAATAACTTCTATACTTGAATGCATAGCAAGCATAGGAAGACCAACATCCAAAGAATTAATACTAAGATGACGAAGACTAGCACCAGCTTGAGTTGAACCAGTAGCAAAATCATTTCTTGAAGTATAATAAGTACAAGGAATATTTTCTATCCCACAAATATATTTAAAAAGGGAAGAAGTAACACTATTAGTAGTTCCATTCATTTCTTTCATAATGAGGATTCCATCATTTAAAACAGGAGTATTAGTATGGTCTGATAATTCATCATGATTAGGATGTCTAGCGTGAGTATTATCCGCACTAATGATTAAAGAATTAGCTAAAGTAGGAGCAATATCCATCTTTAAAGAAGCCGCAATTCTTTTTAAAACATCTATTAAAAAATTAGAATCAGCTCCTTCAAAAGTATTAGAACCAATCTCTTCACTATTAAATATCGCAAGGACATTAATACTATCATTAAAGTTATTAATAAAAGATTTTAAAGCTGCAAAAGTACAAGTTAAATTATCAATTCTTGGCGCTGTAATAAAATCATTAAATATTAAAGCTTCTTCTGTATTATATAAAAATAAATCAAAATCAAATATTTCATCTTTTATATTAAGCGTATCTTTTAATAACTTTTTAAGACTATAATTTTTATTTAAAGAGATTATTGGCATCAAATCAATTTCAGTATTTATATCTAAGTTACTATTCGCTTTATCATTTTGATGAATAGCAATACTAGGAATTATAGTGACACCCCTTTTAGTATCAATAATTTTCTTTATAAAATCTTTATCATTTTTTAAAATTAATCTTCCCGCAATCCCAAGAGGTCTATCCATAAACCCATAATTAAGGATACCACCATAAGGAGCGATATTAAGTTTAAGATAACCATTTTCATAATATTCTGGATTAGGTTTAACCAAAAAACCAGGAGTATCATTATGCGTACATACAATAGAAAATTGATTTTTAATTTTTTTATCTATATTAAAAGCAATAATTGAAGCATCATTACGAATAACATAATATTTACCATCTGTTAAGTTCCAATTATCAAGTTCACTTAAATTTTGATAACCATTATTATCTAGAATATTTCTAACTACTAAAGCATTAGTAAAAGTACAAGTTCCTTTATTTAAAAAATCTAATAATTCTTGATTAAAAGTATCCATAGCATCACCTTTATTAGTATGAATAAATATTTAAATTAGATACTAAAATAAGTCGAAAAAAGGTATATTAAGTTATTTATCTTTACAACAAGAATAAATAAGCCTATAATATAATTAAAGGAGATGACTTATGAATAACAATATTATTTTAAAAAGAATAGGAGCTTATTTAATTGATTTTATAGTTATAACTTTAATAAGTATGATTTTAACTAAAATGAGTTTTATAAATCCTAAATATGATGAATATGTTGAAGTAACTACTAAATATAATGAGATATTAAGTGATTATTATGAAAAAGAAATAGACATTGATGAACTAAATGAAGAAGTAAATGAAATAAGTTATGAAATGAATAAAAGTGGTTATGTTTATCTTATTGGTGATATAGCAGTAATAATTTTATATTTTGGAGTTTTTAATTATGTATATAAAGGTCAAACTTTAGGAAAGAAGTTAATGAATATCCAAATTATAAGTAATAAAAATAAACCATTAAAGATGTTTAATTATTTTATTAGATGTATTATATTAAATGGCATTATAATGGATATTATCACTTTAATAGCAATTTGTTTTAGTAAAAATACTTATTATGATATATATCGTATTGGTTCAAATATTAATATGATGTTTCAAATTATAATATTCTTAAGTATTATGTTTAGTGTAAGTGGAAGAGGCTTACATGATATAATCGCTGGCACAAAAGTAATTAGTACTAAAGATTACGAGGAAATAACAGAAGATAAAACTGAAGAAAACTTAGAAGAGAAAAAAGAAAATAATAAAAATCGTAAAAAGAAAGAAGTAAAAAAAGATGAATAATATTCAACAAGTAGTAGGAATTGCTTTTATAGAAAATAATAAATTATTAATTGTTCAATCTAAAAAAAGCAGTAAAACCAATTCTTATACCTTTATCGGAGGTGGAGTTGAAGAAGGAGAAACACTATTAGAAGCAGCCATAAGAGAAGTAAGTGAAGAGATACACAATGGATTTAGTATTGATGCTAGTGAGCTTGAGTTAGTAATGACTAAAAAAGAAACTGCCGCTAGTGACCCCAACAAGCAAATTGAGATGCATACGTTTATTGCTCATAAAAAAATCAATGTTGAATTAACAACTAATGAAGAGATTATAGATTATCATTGGTATTCAATTGGTGAAGATTACAATGTATCTAATTCCATCAAAGATTTTTTAGAGTATGCGAAAGAAAACAATATTATTAAGTAAGGATAATTAGCCATAAAGGAGGCTTTACTTATGAATTTAGAATATATAACAAGTGATAGATTTATTGAATTATTTATTACGTTAAAACAATTACGCTTTTTAAAAGAAAGTGAAGGACCAAATTTATATAATCTTACTTGGACTTTTAATACTAAACTTTTAAGTGAGTTTATATTTCATAGTAAGAAAGATTATCGATATAAAGAGTTTTTAAGATGCTTTAATTTTAATGATGGTTATTCTATCAATTTAATATCAGCGATAAATAGAGCTATAAGTAAACATTTACTTACAGGAGTTTTTGATGATGAAGCATATATAACCAGATATTATACAAATTATCAAATTATTGAAGACAACAAAGAATATGTAAGTATAATGGAGGAATTTATTACAGGTTTTGATTATTTTTGTTTAGATAAGAAATTGTATTTAGAAAATGCTGCAAGTTTTATGAATAATGAATTACAAGGCGTAGGAGATAACACTCGCATGATATTCGACTTACAACGAAGAATAAGAATTAACGAAGAAAATTAAAAACTTTTCTTTTTTTCTTGACATTAACCTAAGGTAATACCTTATAATGAAGTTGTTTAGGAGGAATTATATGTTAATTAATGAAGTCCAGTACAAAGTTGGCTTAACCAAAAAGAGTATTAGGTATTATGAATCTGAAGGTTTATTAAAACCAAAGCGTAATAACAACAATGACTATCGTGAGTATGATGAAACCGACATCAAAGATTTAAAACTAATCAAATTTTTACGTAATTTAAATGTTCCTGTAAATGAAATAAAAAAATTAAAAAACAATGAATTAACTTTAAAAGAATGCATGGAGGAAAGAATTAAGTTTATTGAAAAAGCAGAAAAAGAATTTAGCAATATAAAGAACATGTGTTATGAAATATTTGATCAAGGTTTAGAATTTAATACTATCGATATAACAAAATATTCTGAAGAAATGAATATCTTAAATAAAAGAGGTGTAACATTGAAAGATTTTAAGAAGAAAGATCATCGTAAAATATTAGGGGCTTGTTTATCAAGTTTAATATTTAGTTTATTCTTTAGTGCCTTTATTATTCTATTTACAGTAATATTATTTACTGATACTGAATTTCCAATTATATTATATATGATTATCGTATCAATATTTGGTTTTCCAATATTAGGAATAATAATAAATTTAATTAAAAGGATTAAAGAAATTAAAGGAGGCGAAGAAAATGAAGCTAGTAAATATTGATTACTTACCAGGTGAAGAAATAACTGAGGTATTAGGTCTTGTTAAAGGGACGATTGTTCAATCAAAAAACATCGGTCGTGATTTTATGGCTGGTATGAAAACAATAGTAGGTGGCGAGATAACAGGATATACTGAAATGCTTACAACAGCTAGACAAATGGCTACTAAAAGAATGGTTGATGAAGCTGAAAGTTTAGGTGCTGATGCTATCATAAATATCCGTTATGGTTCCTCAAGTGTCATGAATGGAGCTGCTGAAGTTATCGCATATGGTACAGCTGTTAAAACCAAGAAAAATTAAGGTATTGAAAAAATCAATACTTTTTTTAGTGCTTTTATAAACTAAAAATTATGAAAGTTGAATAAATTAATATGTTTTGTTATAATTAGTTTGGAGGGGACTATTATGGAAACACCAAATCTAAAGATATCCTTAAAAGAAACCGGCATATATAGTACTTATGATAGATTTTATGCAACTTTTAGAAATCGTAAAATATCTACAGTTGCAGATATATTAAATGATGAGTTAATGTATGACATTTTAAGAAAAGTTAGTATTAAGACTAGAAAAGAATTAGAGTGTTTTATAAGTCTTATTAAATATAAATATCAAGGAATACCAATTGTGGGTGATAGCTTTTTAGAGCATCCTTTATCTTTTCAAATAAAATCAAGTGGTTTTATTGAAATACCCGAGCTTGATTCCTTAGGCTTTAATACTTCAAAAAATGGTAGACTTAGATATTTAATTGATTATGCTTTTAAAAATAATATGATAAATCCCAAAACAACTTTTATAAATTGTTTTAAATTATTTACAAGTGATGAAAGAATAATGAATGCCTTAAATTCATTATCAGTAAAAGAGGAAAATACCAGATTTCTAGCTATTATCCAAATTTATGTTGAATATTATGAAGAAAAACAAAAATTAACTGGTGATGAGGTAAATACAATAAGAATTTTAAAAAGTCAGTTAATGGGTTTAATTAATATGCGAGACACATTAGATAGTGAAATAACTAAACTAGAGACTGAGACAAATGAATTAATGAATAAAGGTGAAATAAGAAAATGAATGAAAAGCAAAAAATAATAAATGATCTAAATAAAATAATAAACGATTTAAAACAAGAAATTATAGAAAAACAAAATAAATTAAATAATCTTATAAACCAATATCAAATCACAAATAATATTGAATTAGAAGATATTTAAACAAACAAAAAATGCTAATCATAGCATCTTTTTTTATTATCTTTTATTTTCATTAGAAACATTATTTGAATTAAGGATATTTAATGCGCTTAAAGATTTAAGCCCCATTGAGATATTTGTTAATGAATATCTAATTTTAGAAATACCTAAAAGTCTACATATTTCATTAATTTTTTTACTATCTAAAACCTTAACACTTTTATTATAACCAGCAATTTCATAAATAAAATTTAATAACCAAATATTTTGTTCTAAGTTATTAAAACCATTAAAGAATTCATAAAAGCTAGTCTCTGATATCATTTGAAAATTAAATTCTCCCTTATTTAACATAAGTATTAAACGATTTTTAGCTACTTCCATCATTTCCGCTTTAACACCTTCAGTAATTTTATAAGGAGCAACTTTTTTCATTCTACAATTATTTAAATATTCACCAAATTTAATAGTAATAGTCTTTAATAGAGAAGTACGTAGTTGAATAGTACTATCAAATCCAAATAAACCAATAATAGTATTTAATACACTATTAACATATTCTCTAAATTGTAAAATAATATCAACTTTAGTATCTAATGAAATTTCATCAAATTTATCAACTACTTCTACAAATTTCATAGTCTCTTTATAATTATGTAATTGATTTTCAAAATTATAAACAATTTGACAAATAGGTTGTGTTTTTGAGATTTTAGCACTCTTTAAGATTTTAAAATACATTCTCATAAATCGTTCAGCATTAACATTAATATTATTATTTGAATTAAAGTGTTCAACTGTAACTTCAAATGCTTTTTCCATAACACGAGCAAAGTTTTCTCCACTTGTTTTATCAAGTGATTCTAAGATATCATTATAAAACTCATTATAAATAGCTATAATCATAGGCTTTTCATAAAATCTTTTGTTATAACGAATTAAGCGTAATTCTTCTTTAAAACTTTTAATCATAATAAAATTCCCCCTTAAAAACGGAGAATATAATATCATAGAAAAGCATTTATGTCAAATTTATTGGCCAAAAATTATTACTTCAAAAGTTAAATGCAACTTTTTAAATATAATTTTTAAAACTTGCATTTAGTCTCATAAAAGTATTTAATATAACTTAATCAATTGTTTTCTTAAAAAAACCGAACCATAAAAGTTCGAGTTTGGTATCAATCTAGTGCTGAATGAATGGGTTAGCCTCTTTTTTAGTTGGAAAATGTAAGATTTGACATATTTTAAAATTGTGCTATAATATAAAGCTATATTTTACATATTTATTTACACAAAGTATGTTTATAAATGCTTTTAAACACTTATAAAACACTTTAAAGTATTTTAAAGCACAATAAACTATTTAAAAAAATGTAAAAAAGCGTTGAATAAATAGGTAAAATATGTTATAAATATGGTAGCAGGACAATTCCTGCATAACATTTTCACGCTCAAAAACGTGAAAGATAGAATATTATTATTTATTTTAAATAATATTAATATAGGTAATTTGAGGATAGAATATCATCGTCTATCGCGGACTAGAAATAGTCTTAAGTGTAGGTTACTTACAAGAGTTTCTGATGAGATGTTGGAAGTGATGTCCAACCATTTTACCTAAAGCCTATCAGAAATGGTAGGCTTTTTAATTTAGTTTTTTAGGAGTATAAGTATGAATTTTAAGTATTTAGGTATTTTAGATGAAGATATTGCAGAATATTGGAAAATATCAGAACATAAAAATAAACCAATATTAGTATTTGATGACAGAAAACAGCACGTAATTGATAAACATTTAAAAGATTTTGGCAGTCAAGAAGAAATCGAAAAGATTTATAATAACTTGTCTGTAATTATAAATAAGCCTGATTATGTTTTCTATAATAAAAATACTAATGGATTAGAATATTATAAAAAAATAAGCTCAGATGTTTGTGTAGCTGTAAGAGTGAACTCTGGTAAAGTTCTTAAAGTAAAAAGTTGGTATCCTGCTAATAAAACTAAATTAAAAAATAGAATGAAAAAAGAAGAAGATATAAAATTTATAGAAGAATCTGAAAAAATTGAACAAATATCATAAATAATTTCTGCCAAAAAAATCAATAAATTCATCAACAGATTTATGGTAATATTCCATAAATTTTTTTTGACCTACTATATGCCAATATTCATTAAAATCTTTATCTTCTTGATACTTCTCGTGGCATTTAGACACAATCTAAGGCATAACCCATATTTCATAGAATTAACTCTGTTTCGTCCTCTGAACACTTCATGCCAAGTTAAATTAGTAGTAGCAGGGCGCATACAACATTTATTTGATGTAGTAAGTATACTAAATCTAATTCTTTCTAATTTCGCCAATTTTTTAGATTTTTGACGCGATTTAATAGAAGTACAACAAGTTGTCGTGTTTTTATATTCGTTATAGCTGCAATTATTACATTCTGATATTTTTATTATTTTATTTTTGCAGAACAGAGTTCTATCTAATTTTTGTTTTAAATTTTTACAATTCATATTTTTTAAATAAAAAATGTTACGTAAATGTTACGTAACAAACTATATATTATTATCAATTCCTTTATTTATAAAGATAAAAAACACTATGGTGCTGAATGACTGAATTGAACAGTCCTCTGATGCTTACCATGCATCTGTTTTACCACTAAACTAAATCAGCATAGTAAAATTATACCAACTTTATAGCATTAAATCAACAAATATGTTATAATTTTATTTACCAAGGTGGTGTATAAAAATGGATGTACCAAAACATGTAGCAATTATTATGGATGGTAATGGTAGATGGGCAACTAAAAGAGGATTAAAACGTAGTGAAGGGCACATTGAAGGCGCTAAAACTTTAGAAAAACTAGCCTTACACGCTATAGATATGGGAGTAGAAGTATTAAGCGTATATGCTTTTTCTACTGATAACTTTAAAAGGAGTAAAGAAGAAGTAGATGCTCTGATGAATTTAATAATTAAGTACTTTAAAACAAAATTTGAAAAAATAAATAAAAAAGGAATAAGAGTAATTATTTCAGGCCGAAAAGAGCCATTACGCAGTGATGTTTTAGAAGCTATAAAAAATATAGAAGAGAAAACCAAAGAAAATAAAAAAGGTATATTAAATATATGTTTAAACTATGGCGGACAAGAAGAAATAATTGATGGTGCAATTAAACTAGCAGAAGATATTAAAAATGGTTTAGACATAACAAATTTTAAAAGAGAAGACTTTTATAAATATTTATATCATGAATTACCACCCATTGATTTACTTATAAGAACAGGTGGCGAACTTCGCTTAAGTAATTTTATGTTATATGAATTAAGTTATAGTGAATTTTATTTTACAAATACTTTATTTCCAGATTTTGACAAATCGGAATTTAATAAAACATTATTTATGTTTGAAAATCGCGATAGAAAATTTGGAGGAATTAGTGAAAAGAACAATTAAGTTTTTAGATAATCATCGTTTTATTTTAATACTATTAATTTTACTAATTATATCTATTCTTTTTTTAGGTTTAAATTCTTTCTTTTTCTTAAATCACAAATTTCAAAAATTAGAGTGTACAACCAAAATAGATGATACATTTTGTTATTATAATAATACTCAGATATATATTAATCCAGAAAGAGAAAAAGAGAGTATTTTTAAAGAAAAAGAAAAAGAGCTTAAGGCTTTAAAAGAAAAATATAAATTACCAGATTTTAACTATTATACATCTTATTTTTATGAAGTTACATCTTTATTAAATTTTAATGAAACTGAAGAAGATGAAGACATATATGAATTTTTTAAAAACTTCAATGCCAGTTATAATATAGCTAACTTTTATAAAGAAAATACTATTTATTATGATTTATTTTATAGATATAAAATTAATCTAAACTAACGCTTTCACTTTTTAAAAAAATGTAGTATAATACATATAGTTTTGTTACGGAGGAAAAATTTATGAAATTTAAAATATCGCCAAAGGACTTTTTAATATTTTGTTTATATTGCTTATTACTTTTATATTTATGTGCTATTGCTGTTCTAAATTTTTCTTCATTTATTAACGAAGGAAAGTTTTTCGGTTTAAATCCTTTTCCTGCTTTTAGTGGTGACTACATAGTATTAACTTTATTTATGTTTGTTGTTGCTCTTATTATGATTTTTACTAGTGTATCATCTTATATATTTAATAAAGAAAAAGGAAAAGGTTTCGGATTAAAACTAGGAGATAAACAAGAAAGTGGTTATTCTAGATGGAGTACCGAAAAAGAAATCAAAGCTGATTCTGGGGTTGTAAAAGTTGATCCTAAGGCGGATAAATTAGACGCTGCAGGTGTACCTTTAATAAATAATGGTAAAGAAATATGGGTTGATAATAGTGAATATCATAACTTAGTAATAGGTTCTACTGGTTCTGGTAAAACGCAAACAGTAGTTAAACCAATGGTTAACTTACTTGCCAAAAAAGGTGAGTCCATGATTATTACTGACCCTAAAGGTGAAATATATAAATATGCTGCTACTGCCTTAAAAGAACGTGGTTATAAAATAATTGTTTTAAACTTCCGTGAACCAAATCATGGTAATGCTTGGAATCCCTTAACACTTCCATATGTTCATTTTAAAAATGGCAATACTGATAAATCTACTGAATTATTAGATGACGTAGCATTAAATATCCTTTATGATTCTAACAAGAAAAGTGGAGGGGACTCTGACTTCTGGGACAAAAGTGCTGCTGACTTTTTTTCCGGTTTAGCTTTAGGTTTATTTTATGATGCTACTGAAAAACAAGTTAATTTAAATAGTATCAACTATATGAGTAGTATAGGTGAAGAAAGATATGCCACAAGTACATATATAAAAGAATATTTTAATTTAAAAGGTCAAGATTCTAGCCCATATATATTTGCATCTGGAACAGTTAATGCCCCAAATGAAACAAAAGGTGGTATTTTATCGACGTTTAGACAGAAGATAAGATTATTTTCATCACGTGAATCATTAAGTGAAATGCTAGCTTATAGTGATTTCAAAATGGAAGATATCGGTAAAGAAAAAACAGCAGTATTTATGATTATCCATGATGAGAAAAAAACATACCATTCTTTAATGACTATATTTATAAAACAATGTTATGAAACATTAATCGATGTTGCGCAAGAAAATGGTGGGAAATTACCATACCGTACCAACTTTATTTTAGATGAGTTTGCTAATATGCCTCCGCTTAAAGATGTTGACTCTATGGTATCCGCAGCCAGATCAAGAGATATTAGATTTACCTTTATTATCCAAAACTTTGCGCAATTAAATGATGTTTATGGTAAAGAAGTTGCTGAAATTATTAAAGGTAACTGTGGTAATATTATTTATTTAATTAGTACCGAACTAGCAGCTTTAGAAGAAATATCTAAGATGTGTGGTGAAGTAAAATCCAAAGAAAAAGATAAAACTGCATCCACACCATTAGTAACCATCTCTGATTTACAAAAATTAAAGTTATTTGAAGCTATAATAATTAGATTACGTAAAAATCCATTTAAAACAAAATTAGAACCAGATTTCAAAATGGATTGGGGTATGACTAGAACAGAAGCTGAATATCCAAATCGTGAAATCCAAAAAATAGAATTATTTGATGTAAAAAAATATGTAACCGAAGAAAAGAGAAAACAAATGATGAACAACTTAGAAAACAATGGAGGAACTAGTCCAAGTCCATTTAATAATAATTTTGGTAATCCCTTCACTCCATCTGGTATGAATCCGATGAATTCGAATCCATTTATGCCAAATCCTGGAGTAGGGCCAAGTACTAATCCCTTTACACCAAGCACCGCTAATCCTTTTAGTCCTAACAATAATATGAATAATAACAATATGAATAATTTTGGACCAAAACCAATTAATAGTGCTCCAAATCCATTTAATAATCCTGTGTCAAGTGGAGCAAACCCCATAGGAACAACACCTAATAACATGAATAGTCCATTTAGTGACAATCCGATGTTTAATAAGCCGATGAGCAGTTTATCTGATGCTGACATAGATGCGATGATGAAAGATATTGATCGCCGCTTAAAAGAACTTGATGAAGAAGAAGCAAGACAAAAAGCAGCAATGAATAAAGCAAACAATCCAGTTCAAGAAACACCAGAAGTAGCTAATAAGACAAAATTAGAAAATCAAGAATTTGCTTTCAACGTTCCTGAAGTAAAAGAACCAGAAATAATAATACCAGAAAAAGATGATATAAAACCAGATAATAAGATAATTGAAAGTTTAGAAGATTCTCCTATAGAATCAAAAACACCAGTTGAACCAAAACAAAATAAAGAAGAAGTATCTAAACCCAAAATAAATGTTGATGCTGATAGTATTATTGTTAATGAAAATGTTATAACAGACGATGAATTCTTTGATGATTTCTTTAATGAATAAAAAAATCTTAAAGAACCAAAAAATAAATAGGGCTTTTACAATAAGCTCTATTTTTATACACTCATAATATATTATAGTGATGAATATGAAAAGAATGAGTATAAATAATTATTATAAAAGTATGGGAAAATTAATTGACGTTCAAAATGCTATTGACTATCAAAAAAAACATCACCCTGATAGTATTAATATCCCATATGATAAGTTAATGTTAAATTACAAAACATTATTAGAAAAGAATAAACCATATTTCATAGTATGTGCTAAAGGTACAAAATCACGAAAAGCTGTAAGCATATTAGAATTTTATGGCTATGATGTAACTCAAATGAGTTATGAAAATTAAAACTTCTATTTATTTAGAAGTTTTTAAATACTTAGGATTATCAATCTTACCCAAAAGATAATCGGCACTAATATTATACTTTTTACATATATCATAAAGAAAAGGTGTAGATATAAGATTTTTTCCACTTTCGTATTTACTTAATAGACTTCTATTTATATTTAGAATATTAGCTAATTTATCTTGAGTTAATCTATTTTCTTTTCTAAATTCTCGTAATCTAGTTCCAGATAAACTAATAGATAAATTTTTCATATTATTATATTGTCTAAGATTTGTAAAATTAAAAATATAATCTAAAGAAACATTAAAAAAGTCACAAATAGTATTTAAATGTTTTAAAGGAATAGTTGTATACTCACGTTCATATAATCCATAAGCATCAGAATCTATATCTATAACTTTAGCTATATTATATAGTTTTAAATCTCTTTCTTCTCTTAATTCTCTAATTTTTTGTCCATAATTCATTATATTCACCTAAAATATTCTCTCACATCAAATGAAACAAAAACAAAAAGCGATAAAATATTCACATTTTTGTTGACAATAAATATATTCAATATTATAATTTTAATATAAATGATAAATTTCTAATATAATTGAGCGCTCATTATTTAGAACTAGAAAGAGTGATAAATAATGCAATTTGAAAGATTAAAAAAAAGTTATAGGAAACAAATAATAATAGGAGGTTTGATATTAGTATGTGTAGCTTCAGCAATAACTATAACCACAACAAGAGCTAAGTATAAATTAACAGAGAATATCCCTTTAGTTAGAGGAACTATTAACTATAAAATGCCCGATATGAGAGTATTAGCAATTAACATAAGTGAAGATGGAACAAATTATAATATAGTAGATGAAATACCAACAAGTGGATACGAGTTAAATAGTGAAAAATCAGTATGTAAAGTAGCAATAGAAAACTCGGGTATAGAAAATGCTCCTAAAGATAATAATATAACTATTGAATATAAAGAAGGAAAAATAAATTTTCTAGGAGTTACCAAACACAGAACAAGATGTTATTTGTATTTTGATAAATATGTTCCAATAACAATATCAGATATAATAGCAACATTAAATCCGAAAGATACAACACCAAATTTTAGTCAAATAGCAACAACAGATGAAGGAGTATATAAAGTAGAAGATGGAATGTACGGAGGATATTCATATTACTGGCGAGGAGCGGTAACAAACAACTATGTTAAATTCGGGAATTTCTGTTGGAGAATCATAAGAATTAATGGTGATAGGTCAATGAGATTGATATACGATGGAACAACATGTCATGTAAATGGAACAAATACAGCAGAATCGGTGATAGTGGGAGCAACAAGTGCAGAAAAGTATTATTCAACAAGCGATGGAAAGTATGATAATTCATCATATGTAGGATGGACATATAGTTTAGGAAGTCAAAGAACAACAGGAGGAACATCAAGTAATGCAAAAACGCTAACAGAAAAATGGTATAATGCCAATATAACAGGAACAAATGCAAGTGAAGTAGCAGATGGAAAGTTCTGTAATGATAGAAATGTACAAAGTGGTTCGAAATGGGCGGCAACAGGTAACTCATTCTACTATGCTGGATATGAGAGACTATATACAGATTATGTGCCAACATTAAGTTGTTCGAATGGAGATATATATAGCCTAAAGGTAGGACTAATAACAGCAGATGAAGTAGAATTTGCAGGAGGAAAGAACGAAAATAATACATCATACTATCTGTATAACGGACAGTACTATTGGACCATGTCTCCGGGCTGGTGGAATAGCAGTCACGCTGGCGTGTTCGTAACGCGTAATGATGGCTACCTAGCATTCGGCAGCGTGAACGCCACTAATGGTTTGCGCCCAGTAATAAATTTACGTTCTGATGTAACATTTGCTTCAGGTAATGGAACCCAATCTAATCCTTATGTTGTGGCTTAAAATATAAAGAGGTTTTGGTATGAATAAGTTTAAAATAGAGGAAAAAGAAGATTATATATTTAGAAATATAAGATTTAGTAAAGAATTATTTGATGAAATAAATAAAGTAAAAAAAGACAATAGCTTTACTAAATTTGTAATCGAAGCAATAAAATATGCATTAGATAACATGGAAGAGTAATCTTCTTTTTTTGATTGACAAATAAAATAAACTATAAAATATAAAAATTTCTAATTTTTTATTGCCAAAATTATAATTAAGTGGTATATTTTAATTGTACTAGTACATATAGTACAATACGAAAGGGAATAAAAATGATAGAGATTAAGAATTTAACTAAGAGTTTCAATGATGATAAGATTGTATTAGAAAATCTAAATTGTACAATAAAAGACAATGCTATCTATGGTTTAGTTGGAGCTAATGGAGCAGGTAAATCCACATTATTACGTTTAATAACAAGCATATATAAAAGTGATTCTGGAAGTATTTTAATTGATGATAAAGAAGCTTTTGACAATGAAATTATAAAACAAGATATTGTCTTTGTCCCTGATGATTTACATTTTTATCCAAATTACTCATTAATGGATATGGCAGAGTATTACAAATCATTATATTTGAATTTTGATATGAATTATTTAATAAATCATGCTAATACATTAAAGTTAAACATCAATGCCAAATTAAGTTCGTATTCTAAGGGAATGAAAAGACAATGTGCTTTATTATGTGCCCTAGCAACTAAAGCCAAATATATGTTATTTGATGAAACTTTTGATGGCTTAGATCCTGTTATCAGAAAATATTTTAAGAGTTTATTAGCAGATCTTATGATAGATAACAAAAGAACGATTATAATGACAAGTCATAATTTAAGAGAATTAGAAGACATATGTGATAATCTAGGATTATTATATAAAGGAAATATATTATTTGAAAGTGATATAGATACAATAAAAACTAATATGTTTAAAGTTCAAGTTTCTTTAAAGAGTGACTTTAATAAAAGTACATTTAAAGGTTTAAAAATATTATCATACAAAAAAATAGGAAGTGTAGCAACATTAATAATCAATGATGATAAAAAAGATAGTCGTGAAATATTAGAAAAATTAAAGCCAATAATATTAGACTATTTACCACTTACATTAGAAGAAGTATTTATATATCAAATGGAGGCCTTAGGATATGAATTTAATGAAATTGTTTAAAAAATTTAATATAAGATTTTTAAAAGAAAATATTAAAAAATCAAAAGCATTACTAGCATTTTGTTTAGGGCTAATTCCTTTATTAAATATATTAGTTTTAGTAGCAGTAGCCATATCTTTAAATGGGATTGAAATATTAGATTTTAATTCTTTAAGTATAATAACATATTTAGGACTATTTATAATTCCGTTAGTTTTAGCAGTCTCACTATTTGGTTTTGTCTTTAAAAATAAAAGTGTTGATTTTGTTTTATCAAAACCACTTAGTAGAAGTACGATATATATTACAAATATTATGGGAGGAATATTAATAATAACAATATTTATGTTATTAAATTCTCTAATATATATATTGTTTGGCTTAATATTTTCTAACTTAGTAATTCCATTTAGTTTAATAATAGATTACTTTATTTTATATTTAATCTCTTACATCTTTATATTTATCGTATCCAGTTTAGCTATAAGTATCGCTGGTAATTTAATGGGAAGTTTAGTATTAATATTAATTATAATATGTTTAGTACCATTTTTTAAAGTAATAAATATCTATTTTTATGAAAATAATTATCATGCAACATATATAAAATGTGAAGATGAAAAATGTAAACCTAACAATTATATATGTTTAAAAGACACAAGTTGTCTTAAAAGATTAGAACAAAATGAATACTCAATTATAGGTGATAGGCTTACTAATTTAAACTTTATGGCACCTTTCTATTCAATTGAAGATATGAGTAATAGTGATACATTTTATAATACTAAAAGTATTATTAAGATGCTTATATTAATTCCTATATATTCGGTAATAGGCTATTATCTATTTAACAAACGAAAAATGGAAAACAATGAAACCAGTTTTAAAAATTCTAAATTACACTATTTTATTAAAGGAATAACTCTAATACCAGTTTCATTTATTTGCTATTTAACTATTAAACAATCTAATGAATTAGGTTTTATCATAAGTATTGCAATAACTTTAATTTACTCTGTCATATATGATTTAATAACTAGAAAAGAGATTTACAAGCTTTTAAAATCAAGTATTATAAGCTTAGTAACTTTAGGAGTATTTTTAAGTCTATTTGGTTTATATGATATTAAATTAAATAATAATACCCTTATCATAAAAGATATAAAAGAAATAAATATTGGAAATATCGTTATTAAAAAAGGTGAAAATTACAAAGTATTAAATCAAAATATCAAAGGAGAAGATTTAATTAATAGAATAATTAAAGAAACTTTAGACAAAGACACTAAGAATTCTGGAAATACGAAATATTTAAAAGTTAAAACTAAAGAAAACAAAAATTATACTTTAGGATTAACTTGGAGCCATGATACTAATAAAATCATAAATGAAATAAAATTAATCAAAGAAAAAGAATACTTTAAAAACTATGATTATGATAGAATTAATTTTACAGGCAGAGATATAAAACCAACTAAAAAATTAAAGAATTTAATAAAAAACACTATGACTAATATAGATAATTACACTTATGATAGCAATAATTTTTTATTAGAAGTTAAGACATATAAAAATCATAAATATGAAACCTTTTATATAATGCCTAATATTGATAAAGAATTAGACAAATATGTAATGAATGAAAAAAACAAAAAAGTAATAAGCTTTTTAGAAAATAACAAAGATTTTGAAATAGGAAGTATTAAAGAATATCCTGTTATTGATTATGTAATAAAGAAAAACAAAACAAAATTCATAAAATATTTAGAAAAGAACAATAATGAAATAACAGAAAATACTCTAAACCTTCATCTATATAATAAATATGGTATATTAGTATTAATTGGAGATGAATTATCATTTAAAGAAGAGTTTAAAAAATATGAAGAAAACTTAAAAGATGATGAGTATTATCAAATGTTAAAAAGTTCTGTTGTAGAAGTGCCAGAAACTAACGAAGATTTTGAGGAAGAAAGCTAAATTTATGAATATCAATATCAATTATAATTCTAGGATTCCTATATATGAGCAGATTGTAAGTGAAATAGAACGACTAGTGAGTTTAAACATCTTAAAACCTGATAGTCAAATACCAAGTATTAGAGAGCTTGCTTGTACTTTAGGTATAAATCCTAATACAGTAAAAAAATCTTATGATATTTTAGAGATGAAAAAAATTATTATATCAAAATCTACAAAAGGCACATTTATCTCAAGTGATATAACAAAAGCCAAAGAAGTAAAAATAAATGAGCTTATTACTAAAATAAAAGATTTAGAAAAAGAGTTAATAAGTTTCGGTCTTACAAAAGAAGAAATAAAAAAAAGATTAAAATAACAACAAAAAATAATTCTGTCCCTTGACTAAATAAGTA
>CANSWQ010000003.1 GCA_947650775.1 uncultured Mycoplasmatota bacterium | reverse complement strand
ACTGCACGATTGGTTAATTCTTCTAATAAATAAGATTGTAATTTTAAGCTTTTTTTCCTTATAAATACTGACAATAAGACATTTAGTCTTTTTTATTTTGTAAGAAAAAAGATCACTATTAAATGTGATCTGCTCGATAAATTGACTTGTAATCTGCTAATCAGAGTATTCAGGTTCAGCACAAACTTTCAAATCTACATTTATGCTTTTTAAAAGTTCGTCAAGGTACTTATTTACTTTTCCTTTTTCTACCGTATAGTAATATCCATAACCATTTTCAACATAATAATTTCCCAAGTATATTTCATACTCTGGCAAATTATCCATTGAATGTGATTTATCTACTTCTACGCTTTCATCATCTAATATTTTCATAATATCATAATCATACTTACCTTTTAGTGATTTTGTATATTTCAACATTGAAGTACAAAGTTGTCCTGGTCTACACGATTCATAAGCAGTAAATAATTCATAATTTCCATCTTCATATAAGGTTAATTGTACAGGAATACAACTCTTATTTCCTGTTGTAATAGTAAATGTTTTTTCAGAGTTATTTGTTAGTGGTGTATCTCCACCTAACTTATTTTCTGACTCTCCACAACCTGTAATTCCTAAAACCATAATCCCACACATTAGAATAGTTAATAATGTCTTTTTCATAATCATTCCTCCACTTAAACAAATTACTATTTGTCTGTTAGTTATATTATAGCAAAAAAATATCATCTTTAATAGATGATACCATTCATTTAATATTTATTTTAGTTTTTTATTATCCGTTCTTCCTACTAAATAATCAAATGAAATATTGTAGTACATAGCAATATAACAAAGTTTAGATGTTGTAGGTGCAAATTTTCCTCTTTCATAATCAGAGTAAGTTCTTTGCGAAAAACCGACTTTCTCACTTAATTCAGATTGTGTTAAATTAGCTTCTTTTCTTATTTGTAATAAGCGTTGTGGTAAAATTTTAAAATCAATGTCTTTTTTAGGCGTTTTAATATTAAGATCACTTAACCCTAGTAAATAATCAATACTAACATTATGAAAATTAGCAAGTTTATTTACTTTTATAAGTGAAATATCATCAATACCACGTTCCCATTTAGAATATCTATCCTCTAAAACTTCTAAAACATCAGCAATATCTTTTTGTTTTAGTTCTTTGTCTTTCCTTAATTCCTCAAATCTTGTCTCATATTTACGCATAGTCTCACCAACTATAATTTTAAATGTTTTACACTTAACTGTTGACAAATCGGTGTCTATCCACTAAAATTAATTATTGATAGAAGAGTAGTACAAAAGTTTTGATGTACTACTTTTTTATGTTTTTAGCTTTAAATTTTAAAGGGAAAAGATGTGATAAAATATGATATAATTTTCTAGGATACAAAAAAAGAAGTTTTATTTTTCCGGTTTTACTTCTTTTTCAGCAATTATTTTAATGTTGTGGGTTTTAGCAATAGCAAGTAAAGTCTCAACAGTTAAATGTGATTCGCCACTTTCAAGCATTCTGATACTTCTTCCACTTCGTTGTATCGTTTTGCCAAATTTTTCTTGCGTTAAATCAGTCCACTCTCGCAAGATTTTACATATTTCTTCTGGCTTAAAGTCATTTAATACAAACTTCACTTGATCCCCACCTTTCTTAAAATACGCTATATATTGTATCTCAAAAGCTTCATAAAATCGGTGTTTTAGGAAGAACCTCTTCCTAAAAAAGAAAGGGTCAAATTATGAAAAAAGAGATAAACAGTTTAAATTTAATTTATGGAGCAACTACTATTGATATTTTTTCCAAATATAAAGAATTTAAACATTTAAAAAAAGATGAAGTAAAAGATATTAGTAAAAAAATAAACGATTATTTTATATGGCTTGAAAATCAAAAAAATATTAACGTTTTTAACGTTGTAAAAATAGGTATGTTTTTATTAGATAATTCCACTATCAGAAAATATATTTTAAATAACAATATAAATATTTTATATGATGAAACAATAAAACTATTAAATGAGATTGATTATGATGTTATAGAGCAAGAGCGTTTTTCTGAAAATAATATGTATATTGAATTTTCTTCTAAATATGAGAACGATGATACAGAAATTGACATCATAAAATTTATGAAATATCAATTAGAAAATTCAAATTTATTTTTCAAAGATTTAATAATGCTACTTATAGATAATTATGATTTTCCGAAAAAGTTATTTAAAGTTACTCGTTCTAAAAATCGTCATATAGATTTTTTAAATAGACTAAATTATATTTATTACCATTTAGCAAATTACTTAAATTCATCTCGAGAAGACTTGTATTATTGTTCTTTGTTTCTATTAAAATATCCATACATTGATGATTTATTATATACACGATCACACTATCCTTACTTTGAAACAAAAAACTGTAACGATGAAACATCTTCGTTAATATATACATCTATTATAAAAGGACTTCATTACATTAATTCATATTACTTTATAGAATTTTTTGATTTTAATTATCGAACTACTCAAAAACAAGCTGGAAGTTATAGATTAAGCGAAAGTAAAGAAGACTTCATAAGAAGTATGACTGTTACCTTAACAAAAGACGATAAAATATTTCTTTATAAAATTGCATATATGGAAGATGATTACAAACTTACAAAAGCCGAGTTAAAAGAATTAGAACACTTAATTGCATCTCTAAAAAAATTAGATAATGTTACTATCACTTCACAAGAATTAACTCTTGAAAAGAAAGAGTTATTAAAAAATACTATCTCATATATAAATGAATATGCTGATAATAATAATATTAAATTACTAGAGTTTATTTATGACATGCAAATAAAAAACGATCCCTCATATTTAATTGCAGAGTTTTATATCCAACATAATAATTTTAAATATCGATTCATTATCAGAAAATTAAATGATAAACTTACATGGACGCTTTATTTGAAACATAAGCGAACTTATAAGATAAATATGTATTTTAGCGATGATTTTAAACACATTTATCAAGCAATGCTAGAAGATTAAAATTATATACCTTTGTCAATTACATATTATTAGATAAAGTATCTATTTTATAATTCCTAGTGTTTACAAGTGTTTACAATGATTTCATCAGACATTTTAGGCGTGCTATTTAAGACTTTTATTCCTAATTGACTTAAAACAATGGCGTGATATAATATGGTAAAGTACGAAAAAAATGTATCCAGAGAGCACTACTTCGTTTTTACAAGTAGTGTTTTTTCGTGCTTTTTGTATGATTTTCCAAACTTTTTGACTTTGAACGCTTGATTTTTGGGAATTTTTGGTATATTATAGACAGCAATTAAAAGAAGTTTTTGATGTATCATATTTTTAAGGAAGTAGTATTTATCCTTTTATATGAGGTTTCTATAACCTTATTAATGGTGTACTACTTCCTTTTTTCAGGGGGTATGTAATATATGGAAAAGCTAAATTTTAATGTTATATGTCAATCACTAAAAAATAGAGAAAATATAACTTTATCTTTCTTATTCCCAAATTTATGGTATCAAGTCAATAGCTTTGGTTATTATACAAGAGCGAAGTTACCTTTACTAGCAACATGTTGTAGTATGTGGTAATTGTCGCTCTTTTTCTTTGGATACTGGATCGGGGGATAAAAAATGAAAAACACTTTATTAGGAAAGGACGAGCTATCCTTATATGATTATGTTAAATTAAGAAACATAATATTAGATATTTTCAAACTATTTAAGTATTTGAAAAGAACAGATGATAAAATATCTTTACCGAAGATCACCTGTGATTATCGTGTAAGGTATGAGCAATTTGTTCCAGTAAAAACATCGGTCGTTGAAAATTGTGTTTTGCGTAATTTAATGTTAGAAACAAAACTTGAAAATCGTAGAAAACAATTACTATCAAAGATTACTATTGCTTTAAGAAAGTTAAATGATTTAGAAATGCAAGTTTTCGATCTAACTTTCTATAAATGTAAAAGTGAAGATGAAATTACTGATACTATTTCTTATGGTAAGGACAAAACTCGTGAAATCAGAAAAAGTGCTTGTATTAAATTTTTATCTGCTCTTGGTCTTGATGATAGATGTTTTAAATAACATCATCATCTTTTTTTATGTCATAAAGTTTGGGGGTGGTAAAAAGAAAAATATTTGCATGACATATTTAGGGGGTTGGCTTTTATAGATAATATAAAAGAAATCATAAAACTATTTGAAAAAAGTACAAGAGAAGAAATTGGAATATCCCTACTAGCTTATGAGGAATTTATTTGTAAAGGTAATAAGGTTACAAGTAAAGATTTAAAAAAGTTAGAAAAAGTTTTTAAATGTTATGACGAGCGTTGGAGCGACGACTATCCAAGTCTAACAAATAAAGTTTTGCAAGATAGCGACATGCTAATTTGTAATGCGAATGAATTTGAAAAAGACGGTCATAAATTTACCTTTGATTATTGCCGTAATGATTCTAGTACTTCGTTTGTTGTAGAAGTAAGAGAAAAGAAAACCGGTATTATAGAAGATGAGTTACATTATGAAGTTAAGGATAGTTCTATCAATAGTTGTTATGGAAAAGATAGTTTTAATACTATGTATAATGCTTGTGAAAAAATTAAAAATCATATTCAAGAAAAGGATCTTAACGAAATATTAAGGTCTTATAAGATTTAAGGGGGTATAAAAAAATTGGAAAGTGTTTTAAACGATATTTTGCGTCTAATTGGCGACGCAACTAATTATTTAAAAATGTTCGTTGCTGGAGCGACGGGCTTTTTTGTTTTAAAAGATTGTGTAATGTATATGGTAGCTAGTGAAGATCATCAAAAAGCTGCCTCACTTCGTCGTATCAGAACAACTTTAATAGCTGGGGTAACAGTTTTCTTTGTCGTACAATTAGTTAATTGGGTACTTGCATATTTCAAATAGGATATTATGGATCAATATAAATTAATTAAAGAAATTATAAAAACATGCAAATATTTTAAAGTTATTGATTATGAAATAAACGATCCATTCGTTGAAAAAAAGATCATTGACGGTTTAGAAGATATTATTTTTGTAGAAAATCTACTTAATATCTTCTATTCTAAAATGAAGTCAAAAAGATTTCAAAAAACTTTGAATCAGAATAGACTTAAAAAATTATTAATTGAACTTGAAAAAATAAGATTGAATTTAGAATTTAAGGGGGTTAACTATTGAATAATGTATTACTTTTAACCGGAAGAATTGCTAATGATCCTACCATTAAAGAGTTAGATAATAATAAGAAAGTTTGTAATGTATTGATTGCCGTACAAAGAGATTATAAAAATTCATCTGGCGAATATGAAACAGACTTTTTTTCTATCTCATTATGGAATGGATACGCTGAAAGTGCGATTAAATATATACATAAAGGCGACTTAATCAATATATTTGGTAGGTTACAAAATCAAGATAATAAGTTGTCTATTGTCATTGAAAAAATCAAGTTTTTAGCGTCAAAACCTAAAAATGACACAAAAATAGATGAAAAATAGTTAAAAAATATAATTTTTTTCATTTTAGGCGCTGTATTTTTTTTGAAAGCGCGTTATTATTCATATAAAGAAAGGACGTGCTTTTATGAAAAAAGTTTTAAAAGTAGTTTTTGCTATTTTATTAGTTGGTTTTGTGAGTGTTTTTGTTAGAGGTTATCAATATCAATCATCAAAAGCTAAACAACGAATAAATAATGAGAATTTATCAGAGAAAATAAAAACTGAAAATTCTATAATTAATGATGATGTCATTGTTGATTTACTTGATGAAGAGATAAAAGAAGATGATCCTATCAATAATACTAATTCTATTAAGCAAATAGAAGAAAAAACAGAAACTAAAACAAATAATATTCCAGAACAAAAAAATACAACAAATAATTCAAATGTAGAAACAAAAAATAATAATTCTAATTCGACTAATCAAAGTCAAAGTACTATTAAAGAGGAAGTAAAGGAAACAAAAGGAGTAAAGCAAGAAAACACTATTACTTCTAATACCACTACTTCCAATACTCAAAAAAATTCTTATATTGGTGTACCTAACCCTAACGACTTCTATTATTCATTTCATCATGGTAAAATTGATAAACAATATTCAGACTTGAATAGTTGTTATACGGATAGTGCTAGAGTTGGTTTTAAAGATACGGTTGATATTTTAAACATAACTTGTTTTGAAGTATTAGACGGTCAAGGTACAGTTTTAGGAATCTATATGTATGTAAATTGTCAATCAGGAAATTGTGAGAGATATAAATAATATTGAATAACTTATATAACTTTATTTGAAACATTACTTTTTAAGTAGTGTTTTTTTATTTTGAATATTTTAAGGGGGGTATGATATAAAGTGAAGAAAAAAGGAAAAAGTAAATATTTAAAACTATTTATTGGTGCTATCATAGCTTTAGTATGTGGTACTCAAAATGTCATGGCGGCCACGCTTAATATGGATTTTACGGGTTACTGGTATGAACGAAGTGATAACGGCAACAACTATTCATCATGGAAATTACAAAATTATTATGTTGACGGTAATGTTGCTTTCTGTATCGAGCCCGGTGTTCCAGAGGGTACGAATCAATATAGAGAGGTATCTTGGGAACAATTAGGTTTATCTAATTCAGTTAAACAAAAAGTGTTACTTTATTCTTATTATGGTTATCAATATTCAGGTCATCAAACACAAGAGTATAGAGCTGCTACACAAGCTCTAATCTGGGAAAGTATTTTAGGTGGTAATACAAGAGTTACTTATAATACCGCTCGTTATGGTGCTGGTACACCTTATAACGTAGATTATGAAAGATCAGTTATTCAAGATCTAGCAAATCATCATTACGACAAGCCAAGTTTTAACGGTACAACAGTTACCACTCAAGTTGGTAAAAGTGTTACTTTAACTGATACTAATAATGTATTAAGTAAATACGAAGTATACGCCTCTAATGGTGCTGAAATTTCTATTAATGGAAATCAGTTGACAATTACACCTACAAAGATTGGTTCTGTAACTTTACAATTTGTTAAAAAACAAATTTATTCTCGTAGTTATTTAATCTATTATGCTGATGACTACCAAAATATGATTAGTGGCGGTAATATCGATCCTGTTTATTTTTCTGTTAACGTTCAAGGTTTAGGCGGTCAAGTTGAAATAAATAAAGTAGATTCGAGCACGCAAAAAAATATTCCGTCCGGAGACGCTTCTTTAGAGGGTGCCGTGTACGGAATTTATGATACATCTGATAATCTTATTCAAAAAATAACTACTGATAAAAACGGATATGCAAAAAGTGATTATTTACCATACTTTGGCCGTTTCTACCTAAAAGAGATCTCTCCAAGTAAGGGATACCTACTTAATGAGGATAAAATCCCATTTGATAGTAGTAAAGATGAATTATTAACTTATGTTAAAACACCAGAAGACGTTATTACTCGTGATTATGAAATTACAAAAGTATATGCTTCTGATAAAACGCAAATCATGACACCAGAAGTTGGGATTGAATTTGGTGTATATAATAGAAACAATGTTTTAGTAAAAAAATTGACTACTGACAATGAGGGTAAAATTTATTTCAAATTGCCATACGGCCGTTATACATTAAAACAATTATCCTCTACTAGCGGTCATGAATTCATCAAAGATTTTGAATTTGAAATTAAAGATTTAGGGCCAACAGTAAATAAAGTTTTCTCTAACGCTGAAATCACTTCAAGAATAAAAGTTGTTAAAGTCGATCAAGACGGAAACAATATCACAAAAGCTGGTATTAAATTCAAAATTAAAGACTTAACTACTGGCGAATATGTTTGTCAAACAATTTCTTATCCTACAACACAAAAAATTTGTGAATTTGAAACAGATGATAACGGTATTTTAATTACACCTTATCCTTTAGGAACTGGATCATATCAATTAGAAGAAGTCGATCAAATTTTAGAGGGTTATGTTTGGAATTCTACACCATTAAAATTTACAATCGATGAAAAATCTGATATATTTAGTACTGATGAATTTGACGCAATTATAGAACTTCATTTTACTAATCAAGAAGTAAAAGGAAAAATTGAAATCAATAAAGTTGGCGAAAAATTAGTTATTGAAGATGATACATATACTTATGAAGAAATATCTTTACCAGATGTTGTCTTTGGTTTATATGATGAATCAGGAAAATTAATTGCAACAGTTAAAACTGATCAAAACGGATATGCTAAATTTGAAAATCTAAAATTGGGAAAATATACATTAAAGGAGCTTTCAAGCTCTAATAATAATATTACCGATGATACAGAATTTAGTATTGAATTAAAATATAAAGATCAATACACACCTATTATTACAAAGACTTTCTCATTAAAAAATTATCTTCCAAAAGCTACACTAGAATTTTCTAAAACAGATTTAACCAGTGGAAAAGAATTACCAAACGTTAAAGTTCAAATCTTTACTGAAGATGACAAATTAATTTTTGAGGGTGTTACCGATGAAAACGGAAAAATCACTATTACTGACTTATTTGTAGGAAAATTTTACATCGTAGAAACTGATTGTTTAGAGGGTTATAAAATTAGTGATGAAAAAGTGTTTTTTGAGATTAAGGAAAATAAAGAAATTGTAAAAGCTAGTATGACTAATGAAAAATTTAAAGGCGATTTAGATTTTACAAAAGTTGATTTAAGTACAGGACAACCTCTACCTAACGTTTTAATAGAGGTTAGAAATGCTGAAACAGATGAGCTTGTATTTAGTGGTCGTACAGATGAAAACGGGAAAATTGTTATCAAAGGTCTTGAATATGGAAAATACTATATTTTAGAAAAAGAAACATCTGATCCTACTTACATCTTAAACGATGAAAAAATGTTTTTTGAGATCACAGAAGACGGACAAGTTATTAAAGCAACAATGACTAATGAAAAAATGCCTAAAACTTTTAATACTGATTTAATTAGTATGTTTATCGTTGGTGGTACTGCTTTATCTGGAATTAGTTTATTACTATATGCGAAAAAAAGAAAAAATAAATAAATTTATAAATGTAATTGGGTTGCTCCTTATTTTAGGATCAGCCCTTTTCTCATTTTATTTTATATATAATAAATACCATGATAAAAAAGAAACGGAAAAAATTATTGATAAATTATTTATTGAAGAGGAAGTTGTCCCTACTCCAGAAGTAGAGGTAACAGAAACACCAAAGTTTGAAACACCTAAACAAGAAATTCATCTTACTAATAATTATCTAGGATATATTGAACTTTCTAATTATGGAATTAAAAGATTAATTACTACTGGAACAGACAAAACAACACTCGACAAAAATTTGGTTGGTACACTTTCTACATCTGCTAATTTAGATGATGAAGTTGGTAATGTTATCATGGCTGGACACAGTACAAGTAATGTTTTTCAAAAGCTACATTATATGAGAATTGGCGATCAAATAAAAATTGTTACACATAAAAATACATATTTTTATAAAATAACCGAAAAACATACTATCAATGATACTGATATGTCTTATTTCCATAAAGTAGAAGATAAAAAGATTTTAACATTAATTACATGTAAAAATAATGGTAATCAAAGACTTATCGTTATTGCGGAATTATTAAGGGGGTAATATATGAAAAGATATAATACAAGGTTTATTTTTTATACTACTAAAAGTTTAAAAAATAAAATGAAAAAAAGAGCTCGTGAGTTAGATATTCCAATGGCCGATTATATCAGAACACTTGTAAAACAAGATTTAATGATTGATACCATAACGGATACTAGTACCAATCAAGAAGAAAACTTTAGATATTTAGATAATTATAATAAAAAGTTATCAGGTCAATTTAGAGGTTTAAGATGAGTAAAATTTATGAGATAGATATTTCCTTATTCGATAAAATAAGAATGTATCCTACTTATGATAAATTCATTTTTACAAACAAAGGTAAAAGAAATGTGGTCGCTGTTGATAATTCATCAGGCGACTTTTTTACCGAAGACTTTTCAAATAAGACAAAAGGTTTAATTTATTTAGTAAATGAAGAATTTATGCCTAACGATGTTGAAAAGGAATATAAAACAAATAAAAATAAATACAAACATTACAATAATATAGTTTCCAGTCAAAATGATTATATGCTCGATAAAGATTTATACGATCGTGATTTTTTAAGTTTTGATCCTAACAAAAAATATGAATTTAATATTGTTGTTGGCTATAAACAAAAGAAAATTAAAGCAAGCATAAAAGACGCTTTAGGTTTAGCAAGTAATTACGAAAGCGATCTTTTATATAATGATCGAATTATCTTCTCGCCTTTAGGTTTTGAATGGGAATATAACAATAGTTTAATACATAAATATTTAGGAATTTCCCCAGTAAATAAAAATGGTATAAAATTGCCATATAGTAGCTGGGGATCACCTAAAATTGAAGTATTAGAACAAGAAAAAAGTATAAAAATTTAAGGGGGTTATAAATTGATAGAATTAGATAAAGAACTAATTAGACGTTGTGATAATCAAAGTATGTATAATAGAGGTAGTCATATTCAAGAAGACGCCGAACGTGAATATCAGAGATTTGTAGAATCATACGGAATTAGAGAACTAAATAATAGACAATTAGATATTGTAAATAAAAGAAAAATACAGTTTAAAGACTTAATTACAGATAGTTTTAACGAACTATTAGGGGTTAATGCTAATTTTGTACCAGTAAATGTAGCTGGGCCTGCAAAATATCCTGTTGAAAAGATGAATAAGGTACAAGATAAAATAGATAATACACTTTTTTCTATCGAAGACAAGATAAAAAAATTCTATAAAAATACTAATGATATGTTAAAAAATGCTTATACAAAAGAAGAATTTATTAGTATGTATAAGAATGGATATAATGAGCCAATTAATAGTGATGATCCTATCGCAAAAGAAAAATTACAAGCAAAATTAGAATATTTAGAAAGAAATCATCAATCATATAAAGATTATAATAAAAAAGCTCGTGCAAATGGCGAACAACCTTTAGCACCTTACGTCTTACAAAATTCTAATCAAAATATTAAGAGTGTTAAAGATCGTTTGGCCTTACTTGAAAAAATGGATAATATAAAAGATGTTGGGTACTACTTTAATGAGGGCGAAGTTCGTTTTGATAAGGTAGATAACCGAGTAAAGATATTTTTTGATACTAAACCGAATGAAGACATTAGAAACGAATTAAAAAGTCATGCTTTTAAATGGTCGCCTACTAATATGTGTTGGCAAAGAAAACTAACACCAGACGCTATTTATATGACTAAAAGAATGTTTAAAGATATTGGAAGTTTGGAAATTAAAAAAGTTTACGATTGTACCGAAGATAAAACTATAACAATGTAGGAACTTTATGTTTTTACAAGTACTAACGGTTACCCATGAATCAGCTGGCTGGATCAGCGACGCTATTCGTTGGGTATTTTGGTTACTTGCAAAAGGTGTTTTAATATTACTTGACGGAATGTTTTTAATCATTAATGATATATGGAAATTCAAGTTTTTTGACAATGAGTATGTTAATAAAATATATTCAGTTGCAATCATCGTAGCTTGTACGTGGTTAATATTAAAAGTTATTCTGGAAATTATTATGCACTATTTTGTTAATCAAGATGACAATTCATCACCGACTAGAGTTATAAAAGGTATTATCTTTAGTATTGTAATGATGTTCTTAATACCACCACTTTTTAACTGGGGTTATAATGTTTCATCTAAAATGACACAATACGTTATTTCTGCTTCATCAACTGCCTCTACAAGTCCTACTTCATTTGAGGCGAGTATGTCATCAATGATACTTACGGCCTTTGCTGATGATAGTAAAATGGACGAGAAAGATAAGAAATATTTTATAGAAAACTGGTTTACCGCTGATTATAACGAAGTGATGAACGACGGCCTATTTGATAGCGGCGAATATAAATATAGTTTTCATACGTTCTCTATTTTCTTAATAGGTCTGTTAGTTGTCGTCTTACTTTTATTTATAGGTATACAAGTCGCTAAGAGAGTAATAGAACTCGCTCTGTATAAGGCCATAGCACCTTTTGTTTGTACTTCCCTTATCTCAAATCGATCACACGCATTTGAGGTTTGGGTTAAAGGTGTTATGGGTACTTTTCTAGTAACGGCGGTACAATATCTTTGTATAGGAATTTTATTTAATGTCTTTGGATCAGTAGTTAAGGGTACGCAATATCCAATGTCCGTTATTTTAATTACAATCGGATCACTTCTATTTATTATTTCATCACCGCAATTAGTAAGCGCTTTATTAAATGCAAATACTGGTACAATGTCTAATATGAGTGAATTACATTCTTTAGCTGCACTAGGTACAAGTATGATTGCGATGTCTAAATATGGAAGTACAACAGATAATTCATCATCTACTAGTCAAAACAACGATAATTCATCTTCTAATGGGGATACTTCCCCTAGTAGTACGAGTGGCGATCCAAACATCAATAATAGTTCTAATTCTTCTAACTTTGGATCTGCTAATTCTCAAAATTCAGAAGATACAAGCTCATCTAGTAACGAAAATGTAAACTCTTCTTCCAACGAGGGTGGAAGTGGTTATACAACAGATGATATCTCTTCTTCTGATATAGGTAATTTTGAAAGTGATACTTTTAGCATGAATGAAAACACTTCACTAGCTGATAGAATAGATGTTTATAAGGATATGGTCGATAATAATAATTATTCATTCAATAAAGATAGTACTTTATATAAAACAAATATAAATGATTGGAGCGATAAAGATGTATTTAATACCAAAGAACATTAAGGTAAAACGTGAAATTTTTAAAGGTTATGGAATAAAAGAAGTATTATTACTAGGGTTATCCGTTTTTATAGGGTTTATCCTAGCTAAATTATTCGGTAAAGGTCTAGTAAAAGTTTTCTTCTTTTGTTTCTTTCCAATTCTAACATTCTTAATTACCTTACCAATGCCTAGCGGTAACGGTAATATTTTGGGTATTTTAATTAAAATGATAAGGTTTAGATTAAGTCAAAAGAAATTCAAGAAATATGCTTGACAAATTGCGACATATTTTTTATAATTATATTGTTGAATGGCACAGGAAGTATAAGTTGCATCCGTTCAATGATGTAATGTAGTATATAAACAATCTTAATCTGCATAGAGATTGTTTTTTTTATGATTGGTTTTCTTTTACCAGTCTTTTTTATTTTATTAGTAAGGGGGTTAAAAATGAATAATAAAGTTGATGATGTCCTTTTCTTTTTATTAAAAGCAAAAGAAAATATTGTTAACAATTCTAATATTAATATAAATGATAATACTTATAAAAATGTTATTACTGGTTTAGATAACATAATTACTGATTATACAATCAATAATAAAATGAGTAATAAAGAAATATTAGATTGTGCTCTTTCTTTATATGAACGAAAACCTAAAAAAAATTTTTTCACAAAATTAAATAACATTCGTCCTAAAAAAATCATTGAAAATATTAAAAATAAAATTAATGAAAATCATAAAAAAAAAGAGTTTAAAGAACAATACGAAAAAGAGCTTGTAGATCTAGTCAAAGAAAGATTAAAAACAATGATTGACGAAGATCGAAAAAATAAAGATAAAACAAAAGATGATATAGAAAAAGACTTAAAACCTGATAAGGAAAAAGTTTTTGTAAATAATGGGATCATAGATATTTCTAATAATGAAGTTCCAGAGAAAGATTTAAAGTCTATCCCTATCTATAATAAAGACATAGTCGAAATTATAGATACATCAAAAGTTGGAAATTTTATTTTTAAAGATGATGATAATTATTGTGTTTATCGTCATATTGATAATGAAAATAAAAACAAAAATATCAGTAATTCTAATATAGTAAAATTTAATAATATGGGCCAAGCTGTTATTTATGCTATCGATGATAAATTATCCGAAAAAGAAGTCAAAACAAATTTTGAAAAATATAAAAATAATTATGGGAATTTAGCAAGTTACATAGATGATAAACGAGGTCTTACTAATGTAAAAACAAATATTGTAAATAATATAAAAATTTAAGGGGGTTATAAAATATATGAATAAAACTGATGAAGTGTACGTTACACTTTTAAAAGCGAAAGAAAAAATCGCATTATATAACAAAGAAAAAGTTAAAAATCAAAATTGGAATAATTTTTATAATGGTATAGTTGAGAAAGTCGATGACATCATTGTAGATTATGCGATCACTACTAAAATGTCAGAAGAAGAAATATTGAATTGTTTATTTGAAGTTGGAGCGGATCATAAAGACAGTATTTTTCATGAAACTTATTGTAATATAAAAATGAATATCTAAAAAATATGGGGTTTTGGATATGAAAAAGAATAAAGTTGAAAAGTCTGTATTAAATTTACTTCCTTTTAAGGAAGTATGGAACGATCTTTTATATCTTGATAATGATAAGGTTGTAGGCCTTATTCGTATCAATAGTATTAATTTACAGTTATATTCCAATGAAGAACAAACGTCTAAAATATTCCAATTAAGAAAAGTATTATTAAGTTTAGAATATCCTTTTAAAATTATAGCTCTTGATAAGCCCGTTAGTTTAACGGATCATATCGAGAATTTACATTATCTATCTCAAAGTACAGATGATGAAGTAAAAAAGAAATTACTTGATGAGGATATTCATTTTGCTAATACCATTATGAATAAAAATATCGTCAATAATCGTGAATTTTATTTACTTATTGATGAAGACAAAGACAATGCTAAATTGTTAAAGTCTAAAATAAATGATATTACTTCTCAATTAAGTAATATCGGTCTAGCTTCAGAACAAGCTAAAACTGATGAGATTAAGGAAGTCCTATTTACTTACCTTAACCCTCAAGAATCACTAGAAATTTTTAAACAAGATTCTAGTATAAAATCAATTAAAGAAAAGATCGCACCTATCGCTATTAAATTCAATGAAAAAGATATGTTACTAGGCGATGTGTTCGCTACAAGTATGATTGTTGATACTTTCCCCTCTTACACTAGGGGAAGTTGGTTAGGTATGTTATCTAACATAAAAAATACTCGTATGATTATTTCTGTTAAGCCAATGGATAATGTAGAAGTCTCTAAAACATTAAAAAAAGGTATGTCAGAAACAAGAAGTAAATATATCAATACTAATGATAGAAACGATCAAATCATGCTTAAAAATCAATTACAAGATTACGAGCAATTAACAAATAAAATGGATCGCGAGAATGAAAAAATGCTACTGATGTCGGTAGTATTTTTTTCTTATGCGGATACAAAAGAAGAACTTTCAAAAAGAATTAAAGAGATAAAGTCTGCGATGTCTTCTCTTAATCTTCGTGGATCACAATTAATATTCGAGCAAGAACAGGGTTTTAAAACTGCTCTTCCTACTTTGGATATGCCAATACAAGAAAATTTTGGCCTTCCAATGCCAGCGACAACGGTAGCAGCAAGTTTTCCTTTTGTCTTTGAATCGATACAAGATGACGGAAATTCAATTATACTAGGCGATGATATAAATGGCGGTCTTACCATGTTTGACTTATGGAAAAGAACTAATAAGAGAACTAATTCTAATGTTTGTATTATCGGTAAAAGTGGATCTGGTAAGTCCACCCTTATTAAAAAATTAATTCGTGGTAACTGGGCCAGAAAAACTAAAATTGTATGTATCGATCCAGAACGTGAACTAAAAGATATGTGTTTGTCCGTTGGGGGTACTTGGATAGACGCTGGTAGTGGATCAGGGTTTATAATTAACCCTCTTGAGATAAAAAATTCTACCAATGATGAAGATAATAATGTCGCCGTCATTAAACATTTACAAACATTTAGAACATTCATTAAATATTATTTTAAAGATTTAACAGAACTTGAACTTACTAAAATTGAGGAAATACTTTTAAGAACTTATAAAAATAAAGGTATTACTTTAGATACTGATGTAAGTAAGTTATCTTCTAATGACTATCCAATTATCACAGACTTTCATAATGAGATTGTTAAAGAATTAGAAAAAGCTAAAAGTGATAAACGTGTCAATGATGACAATGTTAAGTCTTTAGAAAAGATCGAGGCCATAGTAAGACGTATGACTACTGGTGTTGATAGTAAGTTATGGAATGCTCCGAGTAATGTAGATTTAAGTTCTGATTTTATCGTTTTTGATATTCATAGTTTGCTTGAAAGCGATGACACAATTTTAAGAACACAGTTCTTTAATATCCTATCTTTATGTTGGCATATTATCAGTCAAGATCGCGACGAACAAATTATGTTGATTATAGATGAAGCTCATCTCTTAATCGATCCTAACAATAAAGACGGCCTAGAATTTCTAAAAAGAACAAGTAAACGAATTAGAAAGTATGCGGGAAGTATGGTTGTATGTACTCAAAATATGATTGATTTTACTTCCCCAGAAGTTGTTAGATACGGTCAAGTTATTGTTGATAATTCTGATTATCAATTTGTTTTAGCACAAGGTAGCGAAGAAATTATCTCACTTCAAAAAGTATTAAGGTTAAGTGAAAATGAACGTCGTTACTTACAAACGGCTGGTAAAGGTCAAAGTTTACTTGTTATCTCTCATGATAAACGTGTTCCTATTTTTATACATCTTCGTCAAGAAGAAAAAGAATTATTTGGTAAAGGCGGTGGCCGATAATAGAAGATATAGTCGGTAAAATAATGAGAGGTAAAATGCTTATAGCACTTCTTCCCGTCGCTGGCGTTATCTTTATAGTTTTAATTATACTTGCTATCATCGCTGCATTATTTGGAAATGAGGAAACATTTTATAGGTCATATTTTGTTCTTCCATTCGATACTAATACTTATACGATTACATCGCCTTATGGGGAAAGAACAGATCCTATTAATAATACTACTGCTTTTCATAGTGGTATAGATGTTGTACCCACTTCCTCAAATATTGTGGCCGTAGCTGACGGAACAGTAGTTATAAGTGAAGTTCAAGAATCAGGGGGCGAAACGGTCGCCATAGAACATAAAGTCGGTGGAGTTATGTACCGAACTTTCTATCATCATTTAAAAGAAAATTCAAGAACGGTAAAGGTTGGCGATACAGTTAAACAAGGTCAACAAGTCGGAATTATGGGCTCGACTGGCCGAAGTACTGGCGATCATTTACACTTTTCTCTTCAAAAATATAATGTTAAAAATCAGAAATTTGAGTACACCGATCCAAGTATTATTATAAATAATAAGGTTACTTCAAAAGAATATTCATTATTTGATTATACGGATAATAAATTTAGTTTTCCAAACAATAATGACTATATGAAAGATAAATTACCTACACCAGATTATAAAAAACCTACTATAACACCATAATTATATGATTAAAATTATGGCCTAACTTTAGGCCGTAATTTTTTCATATATTCATATATAATTTGACGAGAATTTTAAAAAAATTAAAAAAATAAGTGTTTACGATTGTTACACACCCCTTATAAATAAAGGGCTGTTGTGTAAACGATTGTATAACAAATTCTTCAAATGTAAACACTTGTGTTTCATCAAATGCCTTATGAAATAAGGGAAAACTAGCCACTGGCTAGTTGTTTGTAAACAGGATTTATCCTGCTTTAAAAAGGTTGTAAATATTTAGAAGTTTTTAAGTATTTTATGGCCGAGAGTTAGGCCGAAGTTATGGCCGAAAGAAAGGAAATTTTTATGAAATTATTTTTAATTATTTTAGGTATTAACCTAGCATTATTTACTATCTTATTTTTATATTGTGCTTGTGTTCTAGCTGGTCGATCTGATCGTGATATAGAACGTATGAATCAAGAAAACAAAAATTAAAAGTTTTAAAGGGGGTTGTTAAAATGAATGATAAAAAAACGGTTTATTTAAAATTACAAGTTGATACCAAAACAGAAAAAGCATTTAAAAAAATTATAGAGATAAGAGGTCTTACAATTCAAAGTGTTTTAGAAAGTATGGTTAAAGATTATATTTTTGAAAACCTAGATTGTATCATGGTAACTAATGGATCAGGAAAATAAGAATGCGAATATCATCGCTTTTAGATTAGATCCTCACAAGAAAAAGTTACTACAAGATCAGGCCGAACAAAACAATATGAAAGTAAGCGAATATTGTAAAAATGTTTTATTAGATTTTATGGAACAATCAATGTTGTTAGATAGTCAAAAGAAATTAAGAGAACTTATTATTGAAACGGTTAAGGACGCGAACGAAAAACAATTTTATAAAATTCTTACCATGATTAATAAAAATAATATAGGTATTGAAACGATTATTTTACAAAATGATATGACATATAAATATTTTGATATTCCTCAAACTAGGGCCGAACTTAATACACATCTTGTTAGCCACCCTATAACAGAGGTTGCAAGAGAAACGGTCATAAAAAATATTCGTGAACTACGAAATAAAAAGGACGATGTAGATGAGTAGTAACATCGTTACTCGAGTTCGTTATAAGAAAGATGTAAATTTTCAAAGGTTAGTTGGTGGTTGGTGTAAGTATGTTTCAAAAGACGGAGCTGATACCACTTCCCTAAAAGATTTCTCTTCCATTGATGAACTATATCAGAAAGAATTTAATATTTTTGATGATACAAAAGAAACAAAAGAATTTCATATTTGGGGTAAAGACGGTAATGTTACTAAAAGAGAGATTTTAAAAGATTTACCGAATGACAAGTCAGGCCGTATGTGGACGCTTGTTGTTTCCTTTCCCCCAGATTTTGCTTTAAAAAATGGCCTTAAAACAAAAGAAGATTATTACTTGATGACAAAGTCTGTTATTCCTAGGTTTATGTTAGACAATGATTTTGATTTAACTAATACGAGATGGTATGCAAGTCTTCACAGGGATACTGACAACCCACATTTGCATATAACATTCTTTGAAATGGAAGAACGAAGAAAAAAAGATACTCTGGATAAAACATCGCTCAAGTATTTAAAAAGTAATATAGCTTCTTATTTAGTTGATAATACTTCTTTTTATAAGGAACAAGATTATTTATTTTTAGGTTTAGATAATAAAATTAGAAAAAGTAATTTTACTAAAACCGAAGATAATTTATTCTTTAGTAATAAATTTAGAAAATCATTAAATAAAGATTTACTAGAATTATATAAGAAGTTACCAGAACGTGGCCGTCTTCAATATAATTCAAAACATTTAGATTATTGTAGAAAAGATATTGATAAAATAATTGAAAAAATTTTGTACCATGATACAATCAAGTATGAGTTTGAAAGATATTATCACTCTTTAGAATCAATAGAACGCGAACAAAAAAAGATGTATGGGGAAAAAGCAAATAATAAGTACATTGAAAATAAAATGAAAAGATTGTATTCTCGTATCGGTAATGATATTTTATATAATTTTAAGGTTTATAATTCTACTGATTTTTTAGATCGTCAAAAAGAGTTTTTAAAAATTAATATAATGAATATGGAATTTAAAAGTAAAAGTCCAAAAAAGAAATCTACAATTTTAAAACATGCAAAAGAAATTTACCAATTAGGAAAACTTGCTGATTTATCTGAATCAGATATTAAAAAGTTATTAAGTAAATGGATCAAGAAATCTAATATTGATTATGATGTTGATATTTTATATAGTGCGGTTAATAGTTCTCGTGATACGATGAACGCTACTGATTTTTATAAAGCACTTTCTCATTTAGGGTATACCAAAGAAAGATATAATAATTTTAAGTCAAAGTCATTTTATAAGAATATAAAATTTAAACAATTTATGAAAAAAGCAAATCATTTTTTACTTATTGAAAACAGAAAAGAAGAAAGATATTTACAAGAAATTTTAGAAAAAGAATTACAAGGAAAAGATATTTAAGGGGGTTATGAAAATAAAGAAATATTTTAATTACATATTAGTAGTTATTATTTCTTTATTGCTTCTTATCTTCATCATTCCAAACTTTATATACTTTATTCAAAATAAATTTGAAATACATTTTATTTTTAATTTTATAGAGTTATTAAAAATGATAATAGATGATAAGAATTTAATTGTTGGCATTCTGATTATGGAATGTCTTTTTATTTTGTTTTTACTTTATTATAAATATAATTTTAAAATTAAAAATACCGCTAATGATAGTGGCATTCCAAAAAGAATAAAAAGTAATGAGTTTGGTAGTAGCGACTTCGCTAGTTTAAAAGAGATAAAAGAAAACTTTTCTACTTGGCACTTTGGTAAAAATACCAATGCTGGTGGAATGGTTGTTGCAATAGAAAATAATAAATACTATGTTGATACTTCATCAAATCATACTTTAGTCGTGGGAAGTACAGGATCAGGAAAAACGGTCGGGGTTATTTTCCCTCTCATCTATAATTTAGCTGATAATGGCGAAAGTATGATTATAAATGATGTCAAAGGCGAAATATACAAGACTACTTATGACTATTTAAAGAAAAAAGATTATGACATTCAAATTATTAATTTACGTGATACTGCGAATAGTAGTTTTTGGAATCCGTTAGAAATTGCATATCAATATTACAAAGAAAATAATTTTGAAAAGGAAATCGAAACAGTAAACGATTTATCAAGCGCTATTTGTGAAGATGTAACAAGTCGTGATAAATACTGGCAAGAATCGTCTTCATCTGTTTTAAGCGCTTTATGTTTAGCTTTAATTGAGGACGCTAAAAAACAAAGTCAAATACACTTTCATTCTATTTATAATTTATTGGTCGAACATGGATCTAAAAAGTACGGCGATCAGAATTCTTTAGATAAGTATTTTAATGATCGTCCTTTTGGTAATACGGCTAAAAACCTATATGCAAGTGGTAATTTTGCTCGTGGGGAAACTAGAGCGACTATTTTTTCTATCCTAGCGTCAAAATTAAGAGTGTTTGGGGATACTGGGGTTAGCTATATTACAAGTAAGTCTTCATTCAATATAAGAGATATTGGAAAGAAAAAAACAGCTATATTTTTAATTGTTCCAGATGAAAAACTTTCTCGTCATTTTATAGGTGGTTTATTTGTGAATCAAGTTTATCAAACACTTGTTGAAGAGGCCCAGAAAAATGTTAGTGGATCTCTTCCTATTAGAGTAAATTTTATCCTAGATGAATTCTGTAATACAATTAAAATTGGGGAACTATCAAAAAAACTTACAGTAGCTCGTTCCCGTAAAATTCGTTTTTATATGGTTGTTCAAGATTACAATATGCTTAATGAAACATATAAAGAAACTGCTGGTACAATCAAAGCAAATGCTGGAAATACCGTTTACCTACTTACGAATGATTATAGTACAGCTCGCGAGATTTCAAATCGCATGGGAAAATATACGACTTGCACTACCAGAACATCAACATCTAATCGTTACGGAAAAGCTGATTTTAATATTTCTTCTGATACTTCTTTAACTGGTCGTGATTTAAGAACGCCAGATGAACTTATGAATATTAAAGTTGGCGAGGCAATTATATTAAGAACTCGTATGTCGCCTATTAAAACTAATTTCAAACAATTAAGTGATTATCCTATTAAATATAAAGTTGTTGAGAAAATAGTATTTAAACAAGATGAATTTCATAAATTAGAATTATTTGATTTAGATACTTTTAGGATCGAACAAGAATTATTTAGTAATTCTAATAATGAAGTTACCAAAACAACACCTACCAAAAAAGCAAACCCTACTAAAAGGAAAAAGAAAGATGTCGTATCCAAAACAGACGATTAATCTTTTTAATTTTAATTATCCATATTTTAAATTAGATAATAAGACTGTTAAGGTAGGTACTTTCTTTTCTGGTATTGGTAGTCCAGAAATGGCTTTTAAGCGATTAAAAGAAAATGGGATCATTGAAAATTATAATCCTGTCTTCTTTTGTGAAATAGACAAGTTCGCAATTAAAAGTTATTGTGCGATTCATGGTAAAAGTCCTAGTGATAATTTAGGTAGTATCACAGAAGTTGACGGCTCTAAAATTCCGTATGCTGATATATGGATCGGTGGCTTTCCCTGTCAAGATATATCAATCGCTGGTGTAAGACGTGGTTTTGATTTTAATAGTAACACCCGCTCTTCTCTAGGGTGGAAGATGATACAATTTTTAAGAGAAGTAAAAGAACAACCGAAAGTAGTTATCTTTGAGAATGTGGCTGCAATCACCCAAAGCAAAATGAGAAGAACTTTAGATTTATTCAAAAAAGATTTAGAGGATCTAGGTTATTCCTTATATGATAATGTTTTATGTGCTTTAGATTATAATACACCTCAAAATAGAGAGAGGTATTTTTTAATTGCTATTAAAGGAAAATATTTATATCATTTTCCAGAAAGAAAAAGATTGAAATTAAGATTAAAAGATTTATTAGAAAAAGAGATCGATCCAGACTTAATATTATCTGAAAAAGTTCCTTTTGATTTAGAAAGTTTTGTTAAAAATAAAAGTTATGACAAAAATAGTAAACTGTGTTGTCGTAATTTAAAAAATAAAAAGAAAAAATATATTATTGATTTATATAGGTTTATAGAGGGTAAAAATTACTGCGGACGTGATACTTCCTCGAGGTATAATCAAACGGCTAGATTGTGGTCGATGAATGGATATTGTCCTACTTTAACCGCCAATTCTACCGAAGACACTAGCAAGATGATTATTTATCGTGATAATTGTTTCTTTGTAAAAAAAATAAGTCCTCTTGAAAGTTGGCGACTTATGGGGTTTAGAGATGAAGATTTTTACAAAGCAAAAAATACAGGTATTTCCAATAGACAACTTTTTAAACAAGCTGGTAATAGTATTGCTACAAATGTTATATATCATATATTAAAAAATTTATTTTAGAATTTACTTGTATGATATATATAATCACTTAAAAATATGTTATAATTACTTATAGAAGCAAAACAACAAATAGTAACTCGAAAGTGAGATGTGATTATGAAAAAAAAGATTTTAATAATTTCATTGATAATATTGATTCCATTATTTAGTTTTATAATATATCAACTTATTAAGTCTTTAAATTATAAGAGTTCGTTATCTAGTTTAAACAAATATATATTTGTTTCTAATGAAATAACCATAAAAAGTTTAGAATATGATAATAAAAATTATGTTATTTCAAGATATTATGATGATTCAAGTTCTTGGAGTCATCTTAATATATTATTAAAAAATAATGATACCTATTATGTTTTAGAGAATATAAAAAAATGTGATACAGTTGATGACGGATCTAATTTATATGTAAAAGATAATACAATTTATATTCATTGCATTGGTAAGGAAGGAATTATAGATAAATATTTAATAAATGATTTTAGTGTTGAAAAAGAAACCATAAATTTTAATTTCAAAAATACACCTAACATTAGTCAATTACATATTGGTATAGATAAAGTTGATGATGAAAACATCTACTTATCATCTCCATTTAAAGTAGATAATACAGTTAAGGATAACCCTAATGTAAAATGCTCATTTAAAGATAAAAATTGTATATATTATTAAGGAACTTATTATGAAAAAAAGGATATTAAAGATATTTTTAATAATGCTAGTAATACTAACTTTTATGTTATTATTACTTATAATTTTGGGTATATTATTATTTTTAGGAAAAGTTCAAGATTATACCTATTTGAATATAAATAATTCCAACAAAGAAAAAATTATAAATTTGCTACAAGAACAAGAAGAAAATATGTTTTACTTGAAAGATATAGATCTAAATGTTTGTTATAAAAATATAAAGAGAATAGAAGTAATTTATAGATTCCCAGATGGAGAAGATTATACAATTTATTGCAAAGAAGATAAAGTTAGTTTTTCTTTAGATAATGCTAACTATAATCTTCCTGACTATCTTAGAAAAAATGGACATTTAGGTTTTAGATTTAAATAGTAAATAATAATTTTCCGTTTAGATTATCAAATTTGATAATCTTTTCTTTTTGTATATATTTCTACATTCATTTATGTTATAATGGGCTTGGTAGTAATTGTATGAAACAATTAAAAATAACTTGCTTGTTTTGTTGACTTCACCCTAGTTTTAATGTATGATAAGAAAACATACCTCGCAAGAGTTCTATCTTTTAAGGAGCTGTATTATTATGAAGTCAAACTTTAATGAACTGAAAGATTTAGTAACGGAAATGAATGATTTAAACGATCAAATTAGTTTTATCAAGTTTAATAATGATGAGGGTGTTAAATTTGATAGTGTCGAAGAAATGAAAGACTTTTTTTTAAAAGTAGAAAATGGCAATCTTGATTATTTATTCGATGATGTAAATGTAAACAACCAATCACAACAAAAAGAATTTGTAGAAAGTTTTAATCATACTAAAAATGATATTTTCTTTTTCATTTACACTTATGAAAGAAATGATAAATATATTACATATCTTTCTATGAAAAATTTAAACGACGATCATATTATAAACAACTTATGTGGTAAAGAAAATAAAGATAAAGAATCGGCTCATAACTGGTTTGAAGAACTTAAAAAGAATATATTAAATACAAGTATCGACGAATTAATAGAAACGTTAATTATTGGTGCTAAAAATACAGTTAATAATTTAAAAATTGAAATGCAAAATTTGGCTAGCACAAGCTAGTCTTTTTTTGTGTTATTTAAGGGGGTTAAATTATAGAAATTAAAAAAGTTTTAAATGAAATAAGTAATTATTCTAAACAAAATGATTTTGATAGGATCAATTCACTTACAATAGATTTAGAAAAAAGCATTTTGGATAGTTACAATAGCGATCATGACTTTATTAGATTAATAGATGTCATTTCAACTTACAGTAACTATTCTTTTTTTAATAGTTTATTAATTGATTATCAATATCCTTTCTTTTTAGATTTAGGAACAAAAAACAAATATTCAAAACAAGGTATAAACATTATGGATAATGCAACAGTAATCAGTATATTATCACCTCATAATGATATATATGTAACGATTTGTGATAATGATAAAAAAAAAAGTTAAAAAATTAGATGAACTATCACCAGAAGAATTAAAAAAGTATAATGATTCAAAGGACACATCAATTATTCTACATCATAAGGACTTTAAAGGTTTAAATGTAATTGAACTATATGATTGTAAAGATACTGATATGAGGAAAGAAGATTATATGAAATTAGATCTACCACCTCTTTTTTGTTATAGTTATAATGATATTTATACACCTTTTGTCAAAGCTATATATGCTGACGGTTATAAAATAAGTTATTGTGATAATTTAGATACAAAGTTTACTTATGATAAGGAAACTAAAACTATTAATATTAAAAATGGTCTTAATTGTCAAATGAAAATGATGTGTCTTCTTGATGTTTACTCTTCTGATCTAACATCTAGTGAATTTGAAAAAAAACTGTTTAATTATGTGATACATAAACATATAGGTTTTGATGATGATTTTACCGAAAATAATTCACTTTTAGAATGGTATAAAAATACTGATATAAAAGATGTCGAAAAAAGTCTAAAATTGTTATCTTCAAAAGGTAGAAAGTTTATAAATAATTTTAATCGTTTTTTTGATATGGAAAAAGAAAAATTTATCTATGAAGAAGTTAGTTTATATGACGACATATCTTTTTCAATTTAAGCGCTGACATCTTTTTTATAGTGCGTTATAATTTGTTTGTGAGGTGTTTTATGAACTATAAAGAATTAATAAATGAAAAGATATTAAAGGCCTATACAGAGCTTTTACGTGATATTATTTATATCTATAATGATAATAAAATAGATATGACAAAGAAAAATCTTTTATCCGAACTTCCGGGAATAAGAGAATTAAAGAAATCAGAAGTTGATATTATTTTAAGTAATGCTATTGAATTAACAAAAGAAAAATATAATATTGATACTTCAAAAAATATAAAGTAATTTTATATTGATTATAATTATGATTAGGTATATGACCTAGTCTTTTTTTTATGTGGGCGAATATTATATAACAAACACTATTTAAGGGGGTTTTAAAAATTAGTAAAGGAAAGAATAAAAAGGAAACAAAATTTATATATAGTGAAGAATTTATAACTACTACCTCTAATCCTACTGAAAAAGATTTAAAAACTATTTTCAATAAGAAGTATTTTAAATATATAAAAAGACTTGAAAATAGAACTTTAGGGGGCTGAATTTTTAATGATAGCGCGTTATAATTTTTATGAGCTTGAAATTACGATTAAAAATAAGGAGTTGTATTTTTATGAGTAATATTAAAAAAGCTATTTTAAGGGTGGTGTTATATTTAAGATTGTCCGATGAGGACAGAAACAAGTTGACAAAGGAACAACTATCAGAAAGTATCAAGAATCAAGAAACGATGTTAAGAGAATATGCGGAAGAAATGGGCTGGGAAGTTATCGGTGTTTATAATGATGAAGACTGGTCTGGATCAGACGCTACTCGTCCAGATTTTAATAAGATGATTGAAGAATGTAAAAACGGTAATGTTGATATTGTTTTAGTTAAAACGCAAGCAAGATTTGCTCGTGATATGGAATTAGTAGAAAAATACGTACATAACTTATTCCATGAATGGAATGTTAGATTTGTTACATATATTGAAAAGATTGATAATACTAGACATGAAACAAAAAAGACAAGTCAATTAACTGCTATGACAGATCAATGGTATTTAGAGGATACATCATTAAATATTCGTGAAACTTTTAGATCTAAAAGAAAGAATGGCGAATTAACGGCTAGCTTTGCTAGTTATGGTGTAATGAAAGATCCTGAAAATAAAAATCATTTACTTATCGATCCTATCGCTTGTGAAGTTGTTAAAAGAATTTTTGATGAATATATGTCCGGTAATGGTTTAGAAAAAATCGCCGAAAATTTAAACAAAGACAAGATATTAAGTCCTTATGAATATAAACTTTTAAATGGTAGTAAATTAAAAATACCTTTAATAAAAGAATATTTAGACTTTGGTTATATTGAAAAAGCTGGTACATATATGCTTAATATTAGTTTTACTAATAATGAAGATCACATATTAAAAGATTTAGTTAGTTTTAATTATATTACTACTGATATGAAAACTCTTAATAATAAATGTGATATTACTTTAAAGAAATATACAAATACCAAAACTAAAATATATTATAGTGAAGATGAAAATTTAGATATTAACAATTTTAATATAAGTGATTGTGTTTTATTAAATGAAAACGATATTTTACCAAAAACTGCAAAAGTACTTATCTCTTATACAGAAGAACTGGATCGTACACATATTATTGATTATCAATTTGAAATTACATTAAAAGAAAATCGAGCTCATGAAGAATATTTTATAAACATAATTAAAAATAATGCTAATGGAATATCACAATCAGAGTTTACACATAATTTAAGAAAAAAATTCAAATGGTCTAGTCAAACGGTTAAAAAGATACTTACTGATGAGGTTTATATTGGTAATTTAGTTCAATTTAAAACAACAACGGTAAGTTATAAAAATCATACAGTTATTAAAAATGATGATGAAGATAGGATCAGGAAAGACAATACTCATGAATCGATCATTGATAAAAATGTCTTTTATACAGTTCAAGAAAGAATGCAAGAAAAATCAAGAAGTAGTCAAGGTGGCGAAGTTCACGCATTTAGTAATAAAGTATATTGTATGAATTGTAATAGATTATTCTTCAAGTGCGGCAAGAAAAACGAAAATGGATACGGATATTTATGTTGTAAGGATAAAAAAGATAAATGGGCTAATTGCGATAATAAAAAATATCTTTCTGAAGAGGAATTACACAATTTTGTTTTAAAAAAGATAAATAATTTGTTGACAAGGTTTTATGATGAGGATAGTCTTAAAGAAATGCACGACGAAGTAATAGAACAAGATTTATTTAAAGACAAATTAAATTCATTAGAACAAGAATTAAAAAGTATTAATAAGGAATTACAAGGTAAAAGTACATACTTCCAAAAACTATATGAAGATCGTACAAATGGGATACTTCCGGAAAAAGAATTTTTAATATTACTTAATAAGTATAAAGATGATAATTCTAAATTGGAAGAACGATCTAGTATTATAAAAAAAGAGATAGCTTCCACTACCGCTAAAAAAGAAAGTTTAAAAAGTAAGAAGAATATCTTTAAAAAGTACAAACATATAGATAAACTTGATATTGAAATTGTTGGCGACTTTATAGATAAAGTACTAATTGGTCGCTACGATGATGAAACAGAATCAAGAGAAATTAAGGTATTATGGAACTTTACCATTTAAAAATAATAAAGAAGAATAAAACAATCGAGCAACTGGTCCTCAAGGACCTGCTACTGTAGCTGTTGGAAGGACTATTCAGGGGAATTTTGGAAGTTTAGCATCTGTTACAAATGTAGGAACAAATCAAAATGCTATTTTAGAATTTACAATTCCTTCAGGTGGAGCCACTGGTCCTACAGGAGCACAAGGTGCTACTGGAATGACTGGTGCAACAGGTCCTCAGGGAGTGCCAGGCTTTCCAGGTGCAACGGGACCAACTGGACCAGCAGGTGCAACGGGAAAGGCACCTACTTTACAAATAGGGGCTGTAGTTACAGGAGCTCCTGGAACACAGGCTCAGGTGACTATTACACCGATAAAATAAATTAAGAAAGGAAAATAAATATGGATTTTAATGATATAAATGCCGTAGATGCTAATAATGCATCAAGTTACACAATCGACTTTGTAATCCCTAAAGGAGCAACTGGAGACCCAGGACCTCAAGGACCTAAAGGGGATACAGGAGATGCAGGTCCTCAAGGAATACAAGGACCAAAAGGAGATACAGGAGAAACAGGGGCAACTGGACCAGCAGGAGCTCAGGGTGCTCAAGGAATACAAGGACCTGAGGGACCTACAGGCCCAGCACCTAAAATAGTAATTGGAACTGTAACTACGGCTCCTCCAGGAACAGATGCGAGTGTTACTATAACTCCAACAAATCCTTAATAAGAAAGGGATGATTCTATGAATCAAGGCGAAGGGTATGAGTTAAACTTTACCTTACCTCAAGGACCTACGGGACCAGAAGGACCTGTTGGTCCTGCGGGAACTAATATTGCAAGATCAGCCTATTTAGCAACCTTTAATGATGGAACACTTGCAAATGGACTTACTGTGCCAGAAGGTGAACGTTTACCAATCGATAGAGAAGAACTAGATATTAGTGATTTAATTACTTTGGATACAGCCAATGAGACAATTAAATTTAATTTGGAAGGTTATTATAAAGTATCATTTACAGTTTCTGCTTACGTTTTACATTCCACTAATTCTACTTTTGATCCTACCACAGATTTTGTATCTCTAGGATTTAAAAAAGTTAATACAGACGATATTTATATAGGAACTAGTCAATTTATTCCTGATGAAATAGCTGTAGAATTAGTTGGGCAAGGTATTATTTCTGTAGTTAATACAAATGAGTTATATACTTTAGATAATTTGAGTAAACGTGATATTTATTTGAAAACTCCTGATTTACCAAATATAGGTTCTACTTCATATTTTAGTAATCCTCTAGTTACTATTGTTATAGAATATTTAGGCAGACAAGGAGCTTAATAAATTAAAGGTAATCGACTTAAAGTTGGTTATCTTTTATTTTTATTACTTTTTCATAGTATGCAATTGTTCAAAAATGGTGACATTTAAATTATGCAAAATTTAAAAAAATTCATATTTTATAATAGGAAGTGAATTTTATGAAAAAAGGCATCGATGTTTCTAGTTATCAAGGAGTTGTAGACTGGGAGGAAGCTAAAAACTATATAGATTTTGCAATTATTCGCTGTGGTTGGGGAAGTAATGTTAAGAATCAAGATGATTCAAAATTTGAACGTAATTCAGAAGAATGTGAGAGATTATCTATTCCTTATGGTGTGTATCTTTATAGTTATGCTATGGATGTGAAAATGGCTGAGAGTGAGGCTATGCACACATTAAGGTTAATCAAAAATAAACAATTAGAGTATCCAGTTTTTTTAGATGTTGAGGAAAGAAGTCAATTAGCTTTACCAAAAGAAAAGTTAGTCGATATTGTAAAACGTTATTGTGAAATACTTGAGGATGCAGGTTATTATGTCGGTATTTATGCCAGTTTAAGTACTTTAAATGGAGTTTTAAAAGATGACCAATTGGAGAAATATGATAAATGGGTTGCTCAATGGGGGCCAGACTTTTCTTATAGAGGTGAAAGTGGTCTGTGGCAATATACTGATGATTTAAAAATTAAGGGTGTCCCTACTAGAGTTGATGGAGATAAGGCTTTTTATGATTATCCAGATATTATACGAAAAAATGGTTTAAATCATTTAGAAGATGATAAAAAGGCCAATTTAAAATATCAAAAGGGTGACAAAGTATATTTAAATGGTCCTTTATATAAAGATGAAGATGGTAAAGAAGTGAAAAAAAATTATCGCAATAAAAAAGTTACTATTCAGAATATTAATGATAAAAAAGGTATAAGTGCTCCTTATAAGACTGATACTAATGGATATGCTAAAGAAAAGGATTTATCAGAAGAAAAGGTACCAACCGATTGTATTATTATGAAGTTTATAACTTTTATAATTAATCTTTTTAGAAAAAAATAAAAGTCTTTCTTTCGTATTGGAAGACTTTTTATTTAATCATCTAATTTGGTTTTTAAAAGTTTTTCAAATGCTGTTAACCCATATTCTTTATTATAATAATTTGGAAATTCATTTAAATGTGCTAAAGCAATTTTAGCAGTAATAATTAAGTTATTATTAGTTACATTTGTATTTGCATTGACGGTTCCATGTTCTAATTCTATGTTAATACCTTCTAAAAATTCTTGGGGTGTAAATTTATCAAAAGATATTCCCAGGATAGAAGCCGCATATAAAGCATCATTTATGTTAAACATTTTATCACCAATTAAATATATGTCTTATCATAAAATTATAAACCATTCTAGTAATCTAAGATATCTTTCAAATGTAATTTATTATCACTTAGAAAAGATAAAAAAGATTATAAAAAATTTTTCATTACTAATAATATACCACATTTTTAGTATTTGTAGAAAAGATTTTTGTTGATTTTTACATAAATTGTAATATATTATTTAACTTTCTCTAATAATTTTTTGATATCTTCTACAGCCTCGTTTAAATTATGTTCACCATTTTCATAAGTTTTAAGGTAAACATTTTTACACATTCCATTATATATTCTTTGAGTATTCACCCATCTTGTGTTAATATCCCTACCTAAATATTTGTACATTTGCTTTAATTCATCAGAACTTATTATACCCTTATAATAAGGAATAAATCCTTTATCATCTATACTTTGAAAAGCATCTATTTCATCTTTTTTTCCTTGATAATAAAATTGTTTAATAGCTATAAATTTTTTGATTTTTTCATCAGTGATTTCGCTAAAGTTACCAATACCTACTGGATATAATAATTCTTCATTATCTATATTTCTTAATGGTAAAATTAAAGTTCCACCTAAACCACCTGCTATTACTAATTTAACTAATTCAGGATGCAATAAAGCAAATCTATTTGCAAATTTTGCAGATGCAGAAAATCCATGAACAATTATTTTTTTATCTAAATATATATTATTTTTTGACAATCTACTCTTTGCATCATGTATCATATTTATTATTTGCAAATCTACTCTTTCATATAATTTATTACTTACTTTAAAAGAATTCGAGGAAAGCATATTCAAATATATTTCTTCATTTAATATATTATCATAATATCTTGGTATTAAAGGATATAATATAGGAAACAAAGAGTTTTGATTGCAATAATGAATTGGATTTCTAAAACTTTTATAATTCTCATACATATATTCTATTTTTTCTTTTGGATCGGTAGTTTCACAAGTTTTATAATTCATACTTTCT
>CANSWQ010000002.1 GCA_947650775.1 uncultured Mycoplasmatota bacterium | reverse complement strand
TTTTAGTTTCTTTATATATTAAACCGATGATTAATGGTAAACTAAATACGATTGGTACCATATATCTAAAATATGTATTTACTGGTCCTACTACACAAGTGAGTAATAGTGTAAATGCTGGTATTAATAAAAGTATGAATTTCTTTTTCTTTTCTACTATTAAATAGGTAAATATTAACATATATACCCAAACGTTAAAACCAATATTAACTTGAGAACCAAGTATAGGAATGTAAGGGTATATTACCCCAAAGTTTCCAAGTATGTTTCTTGGTATTCCTAAGCCTTTAATAAAATGATAATCTAGTCCAACATTTTCTAACTTTTTGTCATAATTATGATAAACATACCAGTTAGATGTATTAGGATAAAAATAACCATAAGTTGTATTTATTGTAGCATTTATATAGGTCATTGGGTGTTTAAATAAATGGATAAACCATACTTTTAAATATTTAATTAAATCTTCATTAGTAGTATCTTTATTAAATTCATCTTTAACATAATCAGCTAGATTGGCTTTATATCTTGTACCTAATGTTTCATAGTTTAGTATTTTATCAATTATAGCAATTTCTTCTTCATTTAATTCTTCACTATGGTATTTTACATATCTGGCTGTTTGTTGAAATGGTACTGATAATACTTCTCTTATACTTCCCGATGTTATATTCATTTTTGGTAAAAGAATTTTATTGTGTGCAGCATACACAAATAATGTAGATAATATGGTTATTATTAAAGCTACTCTTTTTTCTTTTATAACGATAATTGCTCCTAAAATAGTAAATAATAAAATGTATACACCATTGTTTCTTGTAAGCATTGTAAATAACATTAATAACCCTAATATAATATAATCTTTTTTATTATAATTTGATGTTATTAAGCGATGTAATTCAATAATGAAAAATATTAATAATGCTCCAAAAAAGACATCTTTAACTGGTGACATCGCATATAATGGAAATACTGGTATCAAAGAATACATTATTAAGACTATAAAACGATATATAAATGGTATTTTTAATCTTTTTAAATATATTAAAGAATATGTTAAAGCACTTATTAATACAAATATTTGAAAGCAACTAAACATAAATAATCCTATATTAATATTTCCTATGACATCGCCTATTTTGGCACATCCACCTAATATAAATGAATGAAATGCTGGATGATGGTTTGTTATTTTAATATTATCATTTATTAAGTTAACTCCTGTTGAAAATCTAGTGTCCATTCCAAAATATTGCTTTATTTGATTGGCTGGGTCAGATGACATTATACTAGGATAAAAACTAATTATGTATGGTAACCAAGCGATTAATATAATTATTATTGTTGTTTTATATGGATGTTTTTCATAATAATTTTTAAATTTTTTTAAGAACTTTGGTTCTTTTATTTTTTTTAAGTTTAAACCCTTAATTTTTGCCATTAATAAATTAATAACTGTTGATAAAAAGTAATAATATGTAATTATTTTTACAACTGATAACATTATTAATATAATATTTCCAGTGATTAAACTTTCATTTCCAATAATGCTATAACTAAAACCAAATGTTAGTAATAATGAAAATATAAAACTTAAAATATTGTAAGCTCTTTTCTTCTCTATATCAATAAACTTTTTATAAAAAATTATTAGAGCGATTGTTAAGCCTAAAATTAATAAAAAATCTGTATTAGAATAAAAAAACTTTGTTAAAGAAGATATACTAATATTTTTGATATTTCCATAGGCTAAAACTACTTCTTTTAATATTCTTTCACTATATATACACAAGGCAGTTAATAAACTTATTAAATATATAACTATCTTTTTCATAGGCTTCACCTATCTTAATTTAACATAATTTATTACTTTTTACAATATAAAAAATTTATTTATTATTTTTTTAATTTTACAGATTTTAGGTAAACTGCTATACAGATTTGTGCTCTTTAGCTTAGCAGATTTGGTGCTTTTGGCTAGACAGATTTTTAGGATTCTGTTTTTGACTTTTACTATTTTGTATGTTATTTTGTTTTCGTGAGACACATTATGTTATGGTACTTGCCACTTTCTAGGAGGTGGTCACTTGTGAGTAAAAAAGACTTTTTAGTTTTAATACTTTTAGTGATAATTATTCTGTTAATCCTATTTAGATAAGTATCTATGGGGGTTTTGGATATAAAAATAAGCACCACTCATAAAATAAGTGGTGCACCATAAAATTCTTGTGGCAAGCACTATTTAGTGTCTCGCTAAATTAATATTATAATATTTTTAACAAAAAGTAAAGCTTTTTAATATTCGTCATATAGTAATTTATTTAAATAATCAACTAGTAAATACTCTTTTTTATTGAGAATAATCTTATTACAATCTTCTTCATTTATTTCTAAAGACCCTTTTAATACATTATATTTTAGGGTGCATTTTTCTTTAACATCTATCATATTATTTTTTAGTTCAATTTTTGGAATATCAAAAATAGTACTTAGTTCATTTCCGACATTTGCTTCTTTAACATCAAAAAGATTGCCACAATACATACATAAATGTGTATCGTGGGGACTGTATGCAAATTTGCCATCATCACTATGGATATGACCACATATAGGACATTTCTCCTCTTTTAGTGTTATATCATTTAATAAAGATAATAAAAGTCCTCCAAAGTCTCTAACTTCAAAAATCGAATTATCAATTTTTAATATCCCTATTTCTCTATCATTAATTAAAATTTTACCTTTAACGCTTTCTAATAAATTAGGATATATTAATACTATTTCTTTTATATCTTCTTTTTTCATTTCAATAATATTATCATAAGCTGATTTATTTTTAGATAAACATTGTTCTAATTTATTATTTTCTTTATCAAATGCAGGCGAACGATGAGTAGCACAATAATACTTTCTTTCATCATTCCAAATTACTTCTTCAATATTACATTTCATATCTTTCTCTCCTACTTCTTTATGATTTTTTCATTTCAAATAAAATATCTCTTAATTCCATTGCTCTTTCAAAGTCTAAGTTTTTAGCTGCTGTCTTCATCTCTTCTTCTAAAGTCATTAATATACTTTCTTTTTCTTTTTTGCTCATCTTTGGCTTTTTAGATTTATTTTCTACTTCATTTGATACTACTTCTTTGATATCTTTAATAATTGTTCTTGGTGTAATTCCATTTTCTTCATTGTATTTCATTTGGATTTCACGACGTCTCGCTGTCTCTTTTATTGCTTTATCCATTGCTTCACTTACATTATCAGCATACATAATTACATGACCATTTTCATTTCTGGCACATCTACCAATTGTTTGAATAAGTGAACGTTCACTTCGTAAGAATCCTTGTTTATCAGCGTCTAATATACATATCAAACTAACTTCTGGTATGTCTATTCCTTCACGAAGTAAATTTATTCCAACTACACAATCATACATTCCTAAACGTAAGTCGTGAATTATTTTTAATCTTTCTAACGTTTTTATTTCACTGTGTAAATATGCAACTTTGATACCCATTTCTTTTAAATAATTTGTTAGCTCTTCACTCATTCTAATAGTTAAAGTTGTAATTAATACTCGTTCATTTTTTTCTTTCCTGATGTTTATTTCATTTATTATATCGTCTATTTGTCCCATACTTGGTTTTATTTCAATAGTTGGGTCTAATAGTCCAGTTGGTCTTATTATTTGTTCTACATATTCATTATTTGTATGTTCTAATTCATAGTCTCCTGGAGTTGCTGATACATATATTGCTTGATTAATCTTTTTTTCAAACTCTTCATAATTAAGAGGTCTATTATCTAGGGCACTTGGTAATCTAAAACCATAATCTACTAAAACCGTTTTACGCATTTTATCACCATTATACATACCACGTACTTGAGGTAATGTAACATGAGATTCGTCAACTACTAATAAAAAATCTTTGGGAAAAAAGTCTATTAAACAAGTTGGGGTCTCGCCTGGTCCTCTTAGGGCTAAATGTCTAGAATAGTTTTCTACTCCACTACAAAAGCCAGTTTCTTTTAACATTTCAATGTCATAATTGGTTCTTTCTCGAAGTCTTTGCTCTTCTAATAATTTGTTATTTTCTTTTAATTCTTTTAACCTTTCATCTAATTCAGCTTCAATTCTTTTTAATGCTTCCTCTAATTTTTCAGGGCTTGTTACGAAATGTGAAGCTGGAGATATCGTAATAGTTTTTTTATCAGATATGATAACACCTGTTACTGGGTCAAATGTTGATATTCTTTCAACTTCATCCCCAAATAATTCAATTCTTATTCCATAAGCGTGTTCATTAACTGGTATGACATCAATAATATCTCCTCTAGCACGAAAGGTTCCACGATGGAAATCAATATCACTTCGCTCATAAGTCATATCTACTAATCTATTTATAATAGCATTTCTTTTAATAATATCTCCAACTGTTAATATAAGCCTGGCTTTTTCATATTCTTCTCTTTCCCCTATACCATATATACAGGATACACTTGATACTACTATAACATCATTATAGTTAATTAATGCACTGGTTGCTCCATGTCTTAATTCATCTATCTCATCATTAATTGAAGAATCTTTCTCAATATATGTATCACTTGAAGGAACATATGCTTCTGGTTGGTAATAATCATAATACGAAACAAAATACTCAACATGATTCTCTGGAAAGAATTCTTTAAGTTCTGTGTACAACTGACCAGCCAAAGTTTTGTTGTGTGCTAAAACTAAAGTTGGCTTGTTAACTTCCTTAATTACATTTGCAATTGTAAATGTCTTACCAGTACCTGTTGCACCCAGTAAAACCTGTTCTTTCTTGCCATTTTTGATTCCCTCAACCAACTCTTTTATAGCCTCTGGTTGGTCTCCAGATGGCTCAAATTTTGATACTAATTTAAACATAATGCCCTCCTTAATATGATTATTCTCAACCAATGAAAATTCGTACATTAGATTTTTATTTTTTTATATTTTAGCCTGTGTACGACATTGTACACCAATTGGCCACAAAAATATTAGATAACACTAAATAACTTTTTCTAATCTATTTTAACACAGAAATAAACCATTGTATATTGCTTTTTTATTAGTATTTACGGGACTTCTCTTTTTATTAGCAAATTTAGGTTTAAGTCAATTATTTCTATTTTTGTATCTTTTTTATGATATGTTTTCGCAATGATAGAATTTAAAAAATTCGTACAATCTATAACTATGTCATGAACATTAAAATAGTTATTTAAAGTAATCATTGTGGAAGAATGTCCAAGTAATGTGGATACTGCTTTTAAGCTACCATTATTCATTAAAATTAAAGTTGTGTAAGTGTGTCTTAAGTCATGAAATCTTATTTTAGGCAAATTATTATCTTCTAGTAATTTAATAAAATATGGTCTTACAAAGCCTCTACTTCTGGAATGCCCATACGTAGAACAACATATATAATTTTCATCTATAAATAGATTGGTTTTATCATTAATTCTTCTTCTCTTATTCTTTTCATATTTTATCCTTTCTTCTAATAATGCTTCATACAACATATCTGGTATATCAATTTCTCTTTTACTTGATCTTGTTTTTAGTTTTATTTCTTGCTTTGTTATTGTTTTCTTCTTGCATTCTTCTTTATTCTTATTTGGATCTACTCCTAACTGCCTTGTTATATATATCTTTTTTTTACTCCAATCAATATCCGTATATTTTAAACCATGAATTTCTGATTTTCTTAAACCTGTTAATAATGCGAATAATATTTCCAAATATATTGGTGTACTCTTACTTGCTTCTATTAATATTTTTGTTTGCTCTATCGTTAATGTTTTACTGGTATCTATATTTAATACACCATATTGTTTTTCTTCTTCATTCTTTTGTATTTTAACTCCTATAGTTGGATTTACTCTTGTTAAATTGTTTTCTTTTGTATATTGAAACATTATTCCCAGTACATATTTTATTATACGTAGCACAGAAGATTTATCTGTCGCTTTATTATAAAAATTTGTTATATGTCCTATATTAATTGTTGTTAAATACATTTCTTTAAAAAATGGTATAGCATAGTTCTTAATAACGTTCCTATATGACATATACGAGTTATATGCTATGTTAGGTTTACTTATTTGTTCAAGCCATGCTATAGCAAAATCTTTAAACTTTATATTTCCATAATAAACAAATTTGTTATTTTTAATATCTGCTACTGCATTGTCTCTTGCTTCTTTTGCCTCACTCTTTTTTTTAAAACCACCAAATTGGTGTATTCTAATAGTGTCGTCTGCATATTCAAACTTTATTTTATAACCATATTTATCCTTTAATCTTGTTACATTATATACATGATATTTAATTGGTTTCTTTGTTAATTCTGCTAAGTTTAACATAGCGCACCTTCTATTGAACCATTTTTATATATATCGTTAATATAAGATAATATTTTATTTCTACCATCAACAATTTCACAATAATATTCAAATGTTGTATGCACACTAGAATGCCCTAAAAAAGCTGATATCTTAGCCAATTCAGTTCCTTCCTCTAATAGCATTGTTGCACACATATGCCTTAAAGAATGCACTGTAATATGTGGCAAAGACACTATTTTACATATTCTTGCTATTGCGTCATTTAATGATGTTAAACCATGTGGTTTTCCATTTTTTTGACAACTAATATAATCATTATCATTATAATTTGGTGATAGTTTTTTTATTTTTTCTACTTCCACTTTTCGTTTTAATATTTCTTCTAATACTAAGTCTGGAAGTTTAAATTTTCTAATACTATTTTTAGTTTTTGGGGTGCTTTCCTTTAGTTGAGTATTCAATACTTTTGAAGTCCCTTTTTCAATTGTCTTCTCTATAATTAATTGTCTTTGTACAAATAATACTTTATTTTCAAAATCTATATCTGAAAACTTTAAACCTAAAATTTCAGCCTTTCTTAGTCCACAATATAATCCTAATAATATTTCTAAAAACCATTGTGTATTCTCTGCTTGTTCTAAAAGTTTTGATTGTTCAGATAAATTTAATACTGTAATTCTTGGCTTTTCACGATGAAACTTTTTTATTTCTTCAACATAATCGTAATTAATTAATCCCATAGAAAAAGCATCTTTTATTGCCATTCTTATATAACTACTAGCTGCTACACCACTATATTTTGTTCTTTTTGCTGCAATATTCAAGATATTATCAAAATAATCAGCTGTTGCTAGATCTAATCTTATATCATAGATAATTGATGGTATTATTAAGTCATAGACAATATATGCGCCTATAGATTTTGTATTCGGTTGAATCCTTAAGGAATATATTTCTTCAAACCAATATTCAAAAAATGCTTTAACATACATTTCTTTTTTTACTATATACTTTTTACATTGTTCTTTAAACTGCTCTTCGTATATTTTATAACTAGCTACTGCTTCTTCTTCAGTTTTAAATCCTCCTTTTTTTCTATATAGAATTTTACATTCAGGACTTATTATTTTATATCTATGACACCATGATTTTCTTTCAAAAAAAGCTTTTTTACTTTTGCCTTTAATTAAAGCCATGTTTATTCCTCTTTACTAGTGATACAATTTAGCCAGCTATCAAAAGACGTTTTTGGTATTTTATAAATCTTACCTATCTTAATAACCCTAAATGGAGTTTGCTTTTTATATACTTCATCCAAGTAGTTATATAAGATATTTCTTCCTAATCCTAATATTTTTTGGACTTCAGATGCACTATATACTTTTTTTTCTTGAATTATCATATAGCACCTCTGTAATAACTGCTAATCACGCTAAAAGAATAACATTTAATTTTATTTAATACGAACGTATAAAAACTTATTTTATACACTTGACTTTTTCTCCTTTCGCACTGCATAAATTTTGTTACTACTTATTCGTACTGCTTTTATATTTTTAGTCCTAATGCTAAAAGCAATTTAGAATCTATCTCTTTCATCTTTTCCTTTGATAGCTTACATACGTATTTTCTTAATCTACTTTTATCTAATACTCTTATTTGTTCACTTAATGCTGTAGAATCATATTCTATATTATTACCTTTGGGTATTTTAATATGTGTTGGTAATTTTCCTTTTTTAGTTGTTATAGGAATAGCAATGATAGTTTTACTAAAATAGTTCCCTACATTATTTTGAACTACAACAATTGGCCTTATTCCACCTTCTTCGCTTCCTTTTCTTGGATTCAGATTTGCATAATATACATCTCCTCTTTTTATTGTTTTACCCATTATTTTTCTCTCTTTACTCTATATACTAATTTTTTCTTCTCTTCGGTAGTAAAAGCAAACATTGTTGTGTCATTAATTATCTCTCTTACTTGTTCTACAGCTTCTTTGCGATTATAAGCCTTCACACTAAAATTAATACTACTTTTTTTATATTTAACATTTACTATAAAATTTCTCATATTTTATCCTTTCATTTTATATGTTTAATTATGTAAAAAAGTCAAAACAAAATATTTTGACTTTAATTGTAATATTTAATTTTACTTCTGTTATAGATATTTTTCTTAGTACCCTCTATAGGGATCATATTAAACAACTATCAGCTAAATAGTTTCATGGGAATTTCACCCCCCTGTGGTTCTCACAGAACTGCTTCCATTACTTATAGTTGTGGCTAAGCAGAAGTATCATTATACTCATTATTTGTCATCGCATTATTAAGTGCTACTTAATATTTATAGCCAAATATTTATCGCATGCGTATTTGCTAACGTGCTCATCGTTTCCGAATAATAATGAGAAAGTATTTAATATGTGAATATATAATTTTCAAAGAGCATCCCTTACGGAAAGGAGGATGAAAGGGAGTTAAACTCCCTTTCATATATTTCCTAAATAGTAATTTAAAAGTTAAGTTAAAACTTTAAATTTTTTTTTAAATTTTTTATAGCAATATCTAAACTATACTTTATTGCAACTTTTGAGCAATGTTCTTTAATTGCTATTTCTTCCAATGTATAATCATATAAGTAATATAATATTAATCTTCTTTTTTGTGTTGTTTGCAGTTCTTTTATAGCATTTAATAATTCTTCAGTAATTATATTGGATTCTGCTATTTCTTCAGTTAGTTTAGTTTTATTAATTGCCCTTTTATTTAGTACTTCTTCAAATAAAGCAGCATGTTCAATATGATTATCATATTCATTCATTTGTGAAAGATCCTTTAATTCACTTTTATCAAAAACAGAAAATACTTCTTCGCTAACTTCTATTTTTTGTAATACTTTTTTACTATCATAAAAATTAATTATATATTTACTATTATTTATTTCTAAATTATAAGGGTTATCCTTATATCTTCTTCTTTTAGGTCTATTTTCCATTTCTATTCTCCAATCAATTTAATATTTTTTAAAACTTAAATTGACTAAAGGTGGGCTTCTAGCTCTAAAAGTTAAACAAAAAAAAGAGATGAAACACCCTAGAAAGGATATACCATCTCTTTTTAATATACTGCTTAAAATTGTAGTTTTTCTAGCCAACTCCAACATAAAGCATTCTCCTTATGTTGTTGTCATATAAAAAAATAGATTCTACAAAACTTCTTAAATAACGCCAACTTTCTAAATAATACAACTATTATCTACTTTTTTATGACAACAATCGTTTTATTATCTCTATTATAGACAATAAATCATAAGAATTTTGTCGTTTTATGTTATAAAATAATAAAATTAAAAAACTGCTTAATTTGCAGTTTTTAATTTTATTTTTCCTAAGTATAAAGTGTTTTCATCACTCTCAAATAGAATATCATTATTAATTAATAAATATTTTGGGTAAGCATATATATTAGGAAAGTCAATTGAATAAATTTTTTTATCATTTAAAGAATATAAACACCATTCTTCTCTCCCATGAAATAATATATAATCATTATCCAAAATAAAGTTTCCAAAAGCTAAGTCACCACTGCCTAATTCTTGAAAATGATCCTTACCTATTTCAAGTGCACAAATACTAGATTCTTTAACATTATTTTTTAAAAAGTATATTATATTATTTTTAAATAGCAAATTAGATATTTTACCATTTTTTGTTGACAAGGATAACAATTTTTTCTCTTTTTTTGAACTAATATTATAATTAATTAATTCTTGACTAACGTCATTTTCCTTAAGATATATAATATTGTCCTCATCTAATATAATCATATTATCTACATTAATAATACTATTATTACTTTCACTTTTATTATCAATAAGATGTGTAAGCTCAACTAATTCATCATCATGCAAAGCATAAATCATGGTAGTTAATTCGTTTGCATTTTCACTAATCGCAGTAACATACACATTATTTATTTCTTCAGAAAAGTGTATAATAGGAGAATGTAATGGATTTCTAATAATCCCTTCTTTTATGACAGTTTCCTTTGTAAAATCTTTATTATATTTTACAAATTCCCATAAAAATTCTCCATCATTTTCAGTATATGAAATAGTAGTTGCATATACTTTTTCATCAAGAATATAAAATTCCATTATTCTCTTATTATATATATAATTATAATTTTCATATTTATTATTTAATTCATCATAAATAAATATTGATTCTGTTTGAAACAAATCGTTTCCTTTGTCAGTATCTAATATACTACCATAGACAATATTATTTTTTGTATATCTAAAGTCAATCACACTATAAATAGTTTTTAAATCTTTCTTTAAATAATTACTTAAATTTGTTTCATTAATTTCAACAAAATACTCTTTGTCTTGTTTAGTGGAAAATATATTTTGCTTCTTACTAATCGCTATGATAATAATAATTATTATTATACAAGTGAATACTGTTATTAAAAAATTTTTATAATTCTGCAGTATATTTATCATGTATTATATATCTACTACCATTTGACACTGTTTTATATACATTTGCTTTAGAATCTATATGGAAACCTGCTACATTTCCTTTTCCATAGTCATAACTAAAAGTATCAACATAAGCTATAGATTGAGATTGCCATTCATCTATATAGCCACTAACTGTTAAATAATGTCCTAAATTTTTACCATTATAAATAGTTAAAGATTTTGTTAATGCATGTAATATTGCTGGTTTTCTATTCATAACTGAAGCAGACATTAGATAGAAAAAGTTATTTTCTCCCCAAGTACTACCTATTGTATGAACATACTGAACTCCACTTGGTGCGTATTTATTTAAAGTGTTTGTTACTCTAAAAACATATGCACTTCCATATTTATCAGTTTCAGTTTCATCAGCATATTCTGCTTGAGTTCTTGAATTACCATTATAATATTGCAAAACTTGTTTTATATTAGCAGGTCCACACCAATTATTTTTTTCTTGAATGTACTCTGGAACTTGTAATACTTGTGTAGAATATGGCGTAACACGATCTTCAAAATATTCACCTATTGATGAAATATATTCTTGCATATTATTGCTAGAATCAAGATACTCATCTGTAAATGGTGTTCCATTTGAACAAGTTAAATCAAGAATTTCTGGATCACTTTGTTCTGCTATATATTTTAATTCTTCATTTGTTAAATCACTACATTTAATAGTATCAGCCATAGCATTTGGCATCAATACTAGTCCTAATAAGGCAAAATTTGCCATTCCAATAATCATTTTATTAATTTTTTTCATATAAAAATTCCTCTCACTTTAAAATTTACTTTTTAATAACTATAAATTGATACTAACCCCATTCATTCTGTCATAAGTGTTAGCTGCTGTACTATAAAAATTAAATACTCCACCATAGCCTGTTTTAGATAGTGTATAATTTTTACTATCTGCTAAAGAAATATTTCTCATTGAATGCTGATAACTTGCATATATTGTACCACCTTTAGCAACTCTAAAAGTTTGGTTGATAACTGGCGCTGCATCATATTTAGGCAATAACATAGAAACACCAAAGCCATTATTAAACGTTTTTATGTCAGTGTAAGATGTTGAACCAATAACAGTTTTTGGAGAATTTACTAACTGTGTATTTTCTAAGTATGCACCCATTACATCATAGGATTTAATTGTTGGATTATTTTTCCAAGTTAAAGTTACTGATATTAAGCAATCTGAATTACAACTTTTAACTATTTTTAATGTCCTATTATTTGTTTCAATTGATGTAGCCCTTGTTTGCATTTCGGTATAAATACTATCTCCTAATTCTCCATACATGATATTTGATTTAACAAATCTACTATAATCTTCTTTAGTTATCAATTCTTGACTTCCTTCCCAAAACATGTATGAAAAAAAGTCATATTCATCTTTTGTTAATATTACTCCATTGTCATTTTTGTAATATAATTCTGCTGCTTTGACTTCTGGTATAACAAAGATGGTACATATAGCTATGATGGCTAGTGCAAATAATCTTTTTCTCATGATATATTTTCCTCCTTTCTTAATTTAAAGATAACATATTTTTTATAAAAATGGTAGGACCACTTTCAGCCCTACCATTTTTTTATACTAAAATTTTGTATAATAAATCATAAAAATAGTCAACTTTTGCTTTTTCATTTGAACATGTATCAATCAGACATTTATAATTATTATCTGAGAAATCAAACGAATTTTTTATATTATCTTTTATATATTCTGTATAACTTAACATATCTTGTGTAATGTAGTAATTCCATTCTTCAATATTTTCTTTATTTTTTATATGAATATTTATTATCTTTAAATCTTCAAAGTAAATGATTTCAAGATTATCATTAATATATGTATATACACCATCTTCTTCTTTAAACTTTTCTTTTATACTATTAAGATTTATTTTATTTTTATCTATATTTGGTGTTTTTATAACTTCATTTTCTTTATCATATTTGATTTTATCATTTGAGAAATATTTATCAACAGATAATTTAATTGTCTGAATGCCATTCTCTAATTCTATATCTAAATAAAGATTTTCTAAAATAGTATTCATTTTATTATAATCAAAAAAATTATTATATCCATAGTAATCATATAATACAATATTTACATCATCAGTCCTATAAATTAAGTTTTCTTTTTTATTATCTTTATAATACAATTTTAGATATTTTATTTCACTATTTGATTTTATATTTCCTAAATTAAAATATATTTTTTCTTTTGTAATTATAAAAATACCATTGTCAATAGTATAATTTTTGTCTGAGTAACTAATTGTATATGCATGTATGGAATTATAATTAGTTATAAAATAATACATAAAAAATAATAGTGATATAATAACTATAATTAACTGAGTTATTAAAATTATTTTCTTTTGTTTGTTCATTTTATCATATAAGTTTAATGATAATGTCTCAGATTCAAACTTATTTTCTATTTTTCTTCCTAATATTAACTCATCGGTTGAAACTCCGAATATTTTGCTTAATTGCTGTATACAATTTTTATCTGGTTTCCCTATTCCTCGCTCCCATTTTGAAATTGACTCTCTACTAATATGAATAATATCTGCTAATTCATACTGACTTAAATTTTTTTCTTTACGCAATTCACGTATAAACTTACCAATCTCTTTTCTATCCATATAATCTCACCTTTGATATATTCTAACATATTTATATAAAAAAAAACATATATATATGTCCTAAATTAGCCCTATGTTAATTTGGTATATTTTTGATAAAATTAAAAAGAAGCAAAATTAATTTTATATTTGCTTCTTTTCTGTATGTTATTATCTACAACAAAGTAGATAGTGTTTAGGAGAAAAATATAAACGAGAACTTTCAAAGAGTATTTTTGAGATTAATTTATATATAAGTTTTTCTCCTAATTAATATATTAACACGTTTATTCAACTATTGCATTACATTTTAATTATATAAATGTAAAAAATTGTAAAATCAATAATGGAGTGTTTTATGGAAGCAGAAGTTAAAAGTATTTCTGCTAGATTAAAGGATATTCGTATTTATTATGGTTATAAGCAAACTGACATTGCTAGAACACTTGATATTTGTAGAAATGCTTATTGTGAATATGAACATTATAAAAGAATTATTCCGTTAAAAAGACTTATTCCATTATCTAATTTCTATGGTATTAACATTGACTATTTATTGGGATTAACAGATACAAAAATTGATGTTAAACCTATAGAAATTAATAGAAGCATAATCAGTGATAGATTATTAGAAATTAGGCATGTTAATAATCTGTCTGTTGCTGAATTAGCTAGTAGTTTGAATGTTTCTGAAGCATTAATATATTACTATGAATCTTGCGAAAAATTGATTTCTACTTCAGTTTGTTATGATTTAGCAAAAAAGTATAATGTTTCTATTGACTATTTACTTGGAAGATCTAGCAGCAAATATGAGTTAAGAAAGTAGCAATACTTTCTTATTTTTTACAATTTATTATATACTGAAAAGTTTTTTCTCCTTTGTAGTCAATACCAGCCGTTGGATTGGCTTTTTTTTCTATATAATTATAAACATCTAAATATTTTTTTCTTATTTCTTCAGGAAGTTTCAATTTTATTATTCTCTGCTCTAGGTTGTCTAGTGCTTCATAACATAAAAAATCATCTTGATTAATGCTCTTTATTATATAATATTCATTACTTTCTGCATATGTTGTATCTACATGCAATCTTTCTCCTTCTAATTCAATTCTTAAAGTTCCTAGATTAGTTTTGGAATTTACAACTATTAATTCATCGCCTTCTTCAACTAAAATATATTTTTTCATTATATTTCTATCCTCCTTTCTGTAAATATTATACCACGAGTGCTCATATATATCATACTATAAAGCTTTTTATTGTGTAAAGTGAGAGAATATTTTGTATAGGTGGGTAATTATGCAATTAAGATTAAAAGAATTAAGAGAAAGCAAAAACTATTTGCAAAAAGACATAGCTGAAATAATTGGTGTGCATAAGTCAACTTATAATCAATGGGAAAATAATAACAATATTCCTATAAGAAGACTTGTTGAACTAGCTGATTTTTATGAGATTAACACTGATTATTTGGTTGGACTTACTAATATGAAGATTAATAGAAAAGGCAAAAGCAAATTAGATTTAAAAGAGATAGCTGTTCATTTACGTGAAATTAGAGTTGAGTTAAATTTTTCCTTAAGAGATATAGAAAAAGCAATTGGTATAAATAATTCCAGATGGGCAAATTATGAAGCTGGACTTTATATTGTATCTACATGGATATTAGTATTTGCTTGCAAAAAATCTGGAATATCTATGGATTATGTTTTAGGAAGAAGTAAACTAAAATATTTAAAAGATTTATATTAATATGTAATAGCAAGGTTAAGCCTTGCTTTTTTATTGGTAAAGACTTCCATAACCATAAATAACATTGTTACTAAGAGAATATTGCTTTTGGCGACAAGTATCTCCATTAGAATTGCCTTCTATTGTATATACATATTCATCATCACTATATTCAACGATTCCTACATGATTAATTCTACCATCGTTCTCCCAATCAAAGAATATTATATCTCCAGGTTTAGGTTTATATTCTTTACCATGCCATGATCCAATAGCTTTAAACCAGTTTGCTCCTGTGCTAACAACAGCAAATTTAGGCATTATTGATTCATCTACTCCAGCTTGATTCATTACCCAGCTTACAAATATAGCGCACCACTCTACTCGTGAATCAAAACCATACCATCGCCAATATGGTTCGCCACCTACTTGTCCTACTTGAGATAATGCTATAGTTACAACATCATTAGAGTTTTCTATTGGTGTACCATAAATTACAGATAACCATAAATCATCATAATATCCACTTAGTAAATCTTCCATTTGCTTTCTTTGGTTTTCATTAAAATGATATATATTCATCATTTCTCCGGCTGGTTTACTATCAATATATACATATAATACATTTTTGTTTTCTATTAGTTCAGCATCATATTCTTCAGAAAGATTTTCTTCTAAAATTTCATAACGAATTGAGTTTGCAGTCCAAAATATCCCTTTTAATTCATTAATTTTATTCTCATCTAATGTTATAACTTCATTTTGATTATTATTGGATACTTTTACTGAATATATCGCTAAAACTTCTTTCCAATCAGCTTTATTAGATATAATCTTATATTCATCATACTCATTATTACTTTTGATTTCATTTATTCTATTTGCCATTTCACTATTTAAAGATTTAATTACATCTTTCATTTTAGTATCAGAAATATCTTCACTAGTAAATAATATTCCTTGGTATGAACCTAATATGACAGCTGCTATCATAATTGCAACGATTATTAGTATAGCATATATCCCAAAACTAAGCAATAACGCTATTACTTTAAAAATAAGGTTTATAAATAATGGCACTATTTTTTTTACAACTTTATAAGTTATATAAAAAGTTTTTCTAGTTTCTTTAGCTGCTTGCCGTGCTCTCTTAGCATTATTTTTAGCTGCTTTTCGCATCATTCTTAATTTTTGTTTTTCTTTTAATTTTTTAGTTATTGGTAGAGTTGTTTTTTTAATTAATTTAAAATTAGTGTTGAAAGTTGATTTTATTAACTTTTTTGTCGGATTAATTGAATCTTCTTCACTATAATTTTGTGAATCAAACTTATCTGTTTTTCTATTTAATGATTCTACAGATGATTTAGCTTTATTATATAAAATAGAAGATTTATTTGTTATCTTAATACTTTTATTTTTTACTTTTATATCTTTCATCTATGCCTCATTAGGCTTAGTAGACATGAGTTTATATAATTGAGTATTTTTAGGAAAATCATTCTCAAAAGGAACTAAAGCATCACCTATTTTTATTAAACCCCTTCCTGCATTTACATTTGTTATATATCCTAATTGTAAATCTGATATATTAAGCAAGTTTGCCAATTCTACTCTATCTGTACTTGCTTGATTTAACATTATTATAAATTCACTATTTGATAGCATAGCTCTAGCTGTAGAATTTTGTAAAACATCCTCAACATTTTGAGTGATTCCTGTGGCTGCTCCTCCATACTTTCGGATTCGTTTCCATAGTTCAAAAAAGAAGTTAGCAGAATACTCATTTTTAAACATTAAATATATTTCATCTACAAATAAAAAAGTTGATCTCCCAAGTTTTCTATTTTTACTAATTCTATTTAATATACTATCAAGTACTACTAACATTCCTAATGGTCTTAATTGTTTACTAAGATCTTTGATATCATAGCAAATAAATCTGTTATTAGTATCAACATTTGTTTCTTTAGCAAAAGTATTTAAGCTACCAGTTGTAAATAGTTCCAATGCTAAAGATATCTCTTTAGCTTCAGGTTCTGGTTGCTTATCTAGTTCATTTTTAAAATCTAATAGTGTTGGTGCTAGTCCTTTGTAATTACCTTGTTGATAGTGTCTATATGTTAAAGATACACACCTATCTATTATAGATTTTTGAATCGCTCCTAAATTTCTTTCACCCATTAATTGTTCACATAGTGATAATATAAATTCTGATTTTAATATTATTGGATTCTCACCATCACCATAATTCTCATCTAAATCTAACGCATTTATATGATTATTGCTTGTGGCCGATATATTAATAACTTCTCCACCTAATGTTTTGACTAGTTCTGAGTACTCACGTTCTGGATCAAGAACAATAACATCTGCATTTTTATTTTTTAATATTGTTGCAGCTATTTCACTTTTAGCAATAAATGATTTACCAGAACCTGAAACACCTAATATAAAACTATTACCATTTAATAACTTTGTTCTATCAGCAATAATCATATTTTTACTAATAACATTTCTACCATAAAATATTCCTCCTTCATGATTTATCTCTTGAGAACGAAAAGGCATTAAAACTGATAGAGATTCTGTAGTTAGAGTTCTTAGACTATCTATACATCTAACTCCATAAGGAAGTGATGTATTTAATCCATCTATTTGTTGGTACTTTAGTATTGCTAATTGACATAAGTGTTTCCTAGCTGAAGAAATTAAACTATCTGTGTCATTGTCTAGTTGCTCTTTAGTATCAGCAATATGAGTCATAGTTAATGTAGTTAAAAACATCTTTTGATCTCTTAAAGTTAAATCATCAAGAAATTCTTTACTTTCATTACGTTGTTGTTCAAGATCATAAGGAATTACTGCACTAAAATTATTATTAGCATTTTGTCTTCTTTGCCAGTTGGTTATATTTGTTTCCACTCCCAATCTTCTATTTTCAACTTCTTGAATAGCTTGTTCTGTTGGAACTGGAATTATATCTACACTTAACATTATATTACGATTTAATTCGGTTAGCTCTGCTAAAAATGAATCTTTTAAATATGTTGCATAATTCTTTAAATATAAGGTTCTTCCGAACTTATCTCCTAATTTAAAGTAATCTTTATCATGTTCTAATATATCAGGGCAAATGTAGTCTTTAAAGCTTTGACCTCTTTTCATATCTTCTTTTAAATTAAAGTTAAATATATTTTTATCATTCTCTCTATAAAAATTATGAATTATCTCTAATCTTTCATTAGTAGATAGTTCTTTACATTTAGAACCCATTTTATTAAAGTAATTAAATAAATCAGCACTTACTCTATTAAAATAATTTCTTGCTTCTTCTATGTTCTTTTTATTTATAGAAATTGTAATATATTTTTCTTGAATAAAACCATTACTTTGATTAATTTGATTTAGTATGTTATTATTATACTCTTTTCTATATTGATCCAGATAGTTATCTTCTAATGAAATTAATATATTATTTTTAAAATCATTTTTATTTAATCTTCTATTAGACATTGTTATTTTTGTTGTAGCTCCTGAATCTAAAGAATTTAAAAGCTCAGAATAATTAAGAAACATTTCTTTTTTATCATCTAAACACGCAACTGAATAATTTATATCAGTAAAAGCAAAACATTTTGAATATTTATTATTATCATGTAAAAATATTCCATCTTCATATATTCTACTAATTGGAATTATATCTTGAATATTTTTTGGTATTTTAAATGATTCTTTATCTTTTAATTTTAATTCTCTTAGTTTTTTCATTACTTATATCTCCCTCTTTCATAAGTTCATAGTAAAAATTTATAGGTTTGTATTCCAAGTGTTTTGGAATAAGAATTTGTGATTTAATCCAACACCATATAAACTTTTCGGCTGGCATATCATTATAAGTTATATATCCCATTATGATAAATGGTAGTGCAGAAAAAATACAAACCCAAGATGCTGCTTCTAAACCTATTTTATCTTTTAATAAAAAGTAAGCAAATACTGATGTTATACATGCTAGTATAGAAAAAAGGAGCTGTCTAAAAGACAGCCCAAAAAATATATGCTCTTTATAATTACGTATTTCTTGATTAACTTTAACTTCCATATTATTTTACCCTTTCTTTAACATGTTTTTTATTAGTTTCATTAATCATTGTATAATTCATTATATCTCTAAATTGATTACTATTAAGATTAGCAATTTTTTTAGCTACATCTATAATATTTTCTCTATAGTTATCTGAAAGAAAATTACTAGTACTTTTTTTTAAAGAATCAAATAATTCTTTTGAATCTTTATTTATTATTTCTGTTTTTCCTAGTTCCATAATTAACATAAGTGCCATTGTTATTGAAGGCTTATCATAATCTTTGATTAATTTTAATGCTTTATTATCCATAAATTGTTCCTTTCTTATCTTTCATAATGTCTATTATTATTTGGTTTATTATCTTTGGTCTCATAATAATTGCTGTTTCTTACGGCAGAAGCTTGTAAATCTTGATTATCTCTAGCCTCTCTAAAAGCATTTACAATACGTTCATCTAAAAAATGAAAGTATTTCTTTTCGGTTTCTCTTTTATTTGCTATATATTCTACAATATACTCTATAGCAACTTGTTCATTTATTCTTAGATCTTTAGGGTTAAGACCTAAATCCATACATACCAGCGCTTGATAAAAATATTTTTCATCTTCCTTTTTTAGAGAGTTTAACTGATTATACATTATTGAAAGAAATTGACTATTTGTTGCAGCACTAATATACTTTTCAGCTATTTGGTCTAATATTCCTTCATAATGAGATGCTGGCACTTTAGTTGGTGCTTGTGTATCAGGATTTATATATTTATAAGTCATATCACTTATACTTTTACTCATATCCTTTAATTTTAACTTACTAAAATCTTCATATAATGTTTTCATTTTTTTCTTTCTCCTTTATTATCTTTCATATTTTTTTGTTTTTGATTTAGTTATATTATCAATATAATCGCAAACTTTCTTTGCTTCATTTATTGCTTTAAACAGCTCTGCTGGCTGTTCTTTTAGAATCTTAATCCAATACTGAATATACCTTTTGTGGTTATCATAGTGAACTGCTTTTACATCAATATTAATTTTTGGCATAAGAAAAGAAGAACTAATTTCAGCAACAAGTTCTTCTCGGGCATAGTTTTCCTCGTCATTACTAAAATCTCTATTTAATCTTTTTTTATTTCCTGTAGCATGGCATAGTTCATGGAGTTGTGTTGCATAATATGAATATTTATCAAAAAAAAGATGACTAGGTGGCAAAACTATTTCATCTGTTCTAGGTCTATAAAGTGCTTTGTTCCCTTTTTCAGAATATTTAACATCCATTTTCTTAATTAAATTGGAAATATAATGCGAAGGTTCTATTTTTTTATTATTCAAAGTTTCCTTTGGTAAACCAACAATTAAATCTCCATTAAATACATTAACTGTCTTGTTATAAATTACAAAATTTTCTTTTAAATCAGGGCATAATTTTATTATATCTTCATAGTCTTCATAGCTTATATTCTTCTTATTCTTTTTATCATAAACACTCCAAAACTCTACTGGCACACCTTTCCCTTTACCATCTGCTAATTTATAGCCATTGTTTTTTATTTGCAAGTATGTTAGCCATCTTGAATCTGTGTATTTCTCAAAATAGGATGTAAATGATAATATAAGTTGGTTTATACCATTATATTCTCTATTAGTTATCCCATTTTTATTTATTCCATTATGCCATTGTTGCTCCCAAGGGATTTCATTTTCGTTCAATGCACTTATATACATTTCAATTAGTTTTTCTCTTGTTTTAGTTAACTTCATTAAATTCCCATCATCTCCTTTATCACCCTATCGGACATTTTAATCGTTCCTACTAAAACTAACATATTAAAAGCGAGTTCACCTACATACGACCAAACCATATTTATTGCATCGCCATCTGCTAATGCTGGTGGAGATGAAGCAAAGTAAGTGAATATTACACATGCTAAAACTATAACTGCGCTTTCTAAACATACTCCACAAAAGGATTTAAAAAAGCTTATACCTATATGTTGGGTAGATTCTCCAGAAAAGCATGAAAGTGGAATAGGTGCTAGGGCAGCATAAATATATAATTTAAAAAAACGACCATATATAGTCATTATCATAATATAAGTCATTATAGTTATAAACAAACTACCTATAATTGTAACTGCCCAAAGTGGAATAGATTCCAAAAATCCACAATTAAGAATAGCAGTTACTATTTCTTCTGGCAACTCTGCTCCAATAGGCAAGCCTTCAAGGATATACTCTACTGAAGCAGCTTCAATAACCCTGTTACATATTCCTTGACCTATTTTAAATATTGCCAACATTAATTCCATACCATATGTTACAATAGCTTTAGCAAGTACAAAACGTATAAAATATTTGAAAGCATGCTCTGGTTTCTTTACTTCATTTAATGAAGTACATGTTTTTAAAATTCCTACTACAAAAAACAATACTAATAATGCTAAACCTACTGCTTGCAACCCCCCATTAATCTTTTCTATAATTGCCCATACACTGCCATTTTTAAATTCCTCTGGGGAACTAGTTATTAAATTAATAATGTCAGTTAAACTTTCATTCCATGTGTTTAATGATTTAGTTAAATTATTTATAATCCAATTAGATCCAATCAGCATAATATCACCCCAATTCTAAAAATACTCTTTATTATCCGATTATGGCATTAATTATATACTTTGAGCAAGCAATTAATATTCCCCCTACGGCTGATAAAATTCCTTGTGCTCTTTGAGATGGATCATGCGTTTTAAAAGCTAGACCTATTTGAACAACACCAAGTCCAGCTAATATAAATCCCACTGCTTTTAAAATATTAAATATATAATCTGATAAATTATTAATTACTTGCAAAGGATCATCAGTTGCAGCAAAAGCTATGGTGCTTGTTCCTATTGTTAGTATATAAATAAATACTGCTATAATATAAATTTTTTTCTTTTTCATAATTTCCCTTTCTAATTATTGATATTTTAAATGTTAGTAAAAACATAGTTGCTAACATTATAATCAAGTTCTATTGTTCCTATTTCATTATCATATTTATTGTGTTTGTATGGTTTTTCACTTCCATCTGTGGTTAAGTTGACATTTGGATGTTTTAAAATATCATATTTATAATCTATAATTGGTCTTTCACCTCTAATAAATAGAATAGATAATAAATTATCTAACATTCTTACTTCATCCTGTGTCATAAGTTCTCGCCCTGTACTCTGATAGTTAGTAGAGAAGTTTCCACTATTTCCAGATGATTTTCCAAAAGTGTTAGTATCAATAGTGTCTTTCCCTAACAATTCGCTTACATATTTATGTGTTGATTGTTCATTTCCTCCTAAATATAAAAACTCATCACAATTTCCAACAATACTTTCCCATTGTTTTTCAAACAGCGCTTTTAATTGAGCTAAATTTTGGAGAATAATAGATACAAAAACTCCTCTTGAACGCATTACTGAAAGAATCTTATCAAAGTCATCTGGCAATGAGACATTAGCAAACTCATCCATTAGAAAATGAACTGGCATTGGCAAGCATCCAGAATATTTATGATCGGCTAAATAGAATAATTGTTGAAATATTTGTGTATATAGAATACTTACTAAAAAATTAAAAGAAGTGTCGTTATCAGGAATAAGTGCAAATAACGCTACTTTCTTTTCTCCTAACTCTTGTAGATTTAGTTCATCTGTCATTGTTAGTGCTGCTACACTGCTTAAATTGAATTTTTCTAGGCGAGAAGTTAGTGTTATTTGAATAGATTTTAAGGTTTTTGCCGAACCACAGCGATAGTTACGATAATATTTGACAGCTATATGATCTTTTTGTCTTTTCTCTAAGCGATTAAATAGAATATCTAACGGGCTCAAATAAGAATCATCATCTTCTTTAACTTCACCATAAGCTATCATATCCATAATAGTTGAAAAATTCTGTTCATATTCTGGTGCTTCATACTTTAAATAGAAAATTAAAGCTAAAAGTAACATTGATGCAGCAGTATCCCAAAATGGATCACTAGAAGTTGAACCCTTTGGAGTTGTCGCTTTAAAGAAATTAGTTACAAGTTTTTGAACATCATTATCTGTAGTTGCATAAAAAAGTGGATTATAACAAAAACTTTTTTCAAAATTTATTAAGTCTAATACTCTTACTGAATACCCTTTTTTCTCTAATAAATATCCTGTATCTCGCAGCATTTCGCCTTTAGGATCTAAAATTACAAATGATGTATTAGCTTGCAACAAATTTGGTTTACAATAAAATCTTGTTTTTCCAGCACCAGATCCACCTATAACCAACGTATTTAGATTGCGCCTATGCTTCTTTCCATCAAGTCCGATTGAAACATTTTGAGTTAGGATCTTATTATTCTCTATTGGTTTTTGTAAATATTTTTTACAAATTCTTTTCTTATTTCCCCATTTTGCAGAACCATGTTCTTCCCTATGGCGATAATTTTTTGGAATAGAATAATATATTGCTATAGATAATGAATAAATGAATAAAAAAAGAGTAATAGCTTTTATGCTATACTCACAAAATGTTATATTAAATGGATTATCTAATATTTCAGGTAATTCTTGAATTATATTTATTAAGCTCTTATCAAAATGTGGTGCTAATAATAATGAAAAATAAACTACTGGTATTATACCTATTATAAAAAGCCATTTTACATCATTATTGTTTTTTAGCACTATTTATCTACTATCTCTAAAAATTGATTTCTTTTCTGGTGCATCTAGCACTTTAATTAAAAGTTCATTAATAGGTTCATAATTTTCATTATTTGAAATAACTTTATTCCTAAATTCCATTAGTGCATTTATGATAATCCCTGTTTCGTGTCTACTAAGCTCTAATATTTTCATTTATCTTACCTTTCATAATTTTGATTTCTTTGTTCTTTATTCTTATAATACACATTTATTCTATTAATATGATCATCCATTAAATTTTTCATTTGAGTTAAAATGTTTTTCTTATCTACAATATCTATATCTTTTATACTTTCTGGAATAGTTAAATCAAACAATTCACTATCAATGCCTACACTCTTACAAATCATGTATGCAGAACAATTACTTACGAAATCATTTAAACTAGAATCACTATAAATATTCATTTCTGCATTTGTAAAGGCTAATGACAATTCAGTAAACATTTTTGTCTCTTCAAACCCTCTTTTTATATAAATGGTATCACCATTATGTTCTACAGTCTTCCCTTCATTCAGTTCATCTGCTGCTTCTATATTATATGGGCATTTATATATAAAAGCTTTGAACATCTCTTCTGCATTATATTTTTTTGTATCATTACCTAATGCAATAGTAGTTTGTGATACATCTAGAACTTTTTTTGTGTTAAACGTAGTAGAAATGGAATTGTCCGATTTTAAAAATTTTTGTCCAGGTTCTAGTATTGTTATAAACTTACATTGTGGCTTTGCATATGCTCCTATTTTCTTCCATTCATCTAATGACTTTATCATTCTAGCATTTGGCATTTGAGCTGCTATTAATAAAGCATTATTCATAGAATAGTTTGCGAATCTTGCTTGGACATCTAAATATGTCTTTAACATTTCAGGTGAAGTTAATGTTTTATTAGCCGTCTGGTCTGCTAAATCATATATCTGCTGTTTTTCTTCTTTTTTATAAGCTTTATATTCTTCTTTGTTATACTCTTTTTTACTTTTATTTTGCAAAACACTATCTATATCCATCTTTGTTTCCCCTTTCTTTTTTCTTTTTAATTTTAGGTTGTTGATGCTTTATCTCTTTAGTCTTTGATTTTATAGTTTCTTCTTCAGGTATATCTTTATTAACTTGTTCTTCTTTTATTTTTTGGAGATTTTCTATAACTGAAGGTCTATCGTTAGAAGTAATTGAACTCTGATTGTTTTTGCTTGTATAAGAACTCTCTAACGGACTCTTTTTCCCTATCTCCTTGTCTAACAGGGGGGCTTCAGCTTCCTTTTCTTGCTTTGAGAAAATGTCAGCTACCAATGAATCTGGATCTTTAATTGGAGATATTACTTCATTGTTAGATTCTTTGTCATCACTATCTTGAATTTTACTTCTAATTTCATTTTCATTGAAATTAGATAGATTAAATCTTTCAACCATGCGATTTACTCTTGCAGCATCTTCAGCTTTAACTATTAAATCAACAATATCATCTTTATCATTCTTTTTATGTTTAAGCTCAGCATAATTAATTCCATATCTTTTAGCTTGACTTCTAAACTCTTTTACATCATCTAATTTGATAGAGAATATTTTTAATGGCTTTTCACTTTTTAATAATTTTATTAGTTTTGTCTTACCTACAGATTCATTTTGCTCTTGTAATTTCGCAATTATTAACGGAACTAAATAAGACGCTGCTGTACCTGTTATTTTTAAAGCAAATTCTGTTCCTTCTAATGTTATCTTTACAAGAGTCTCTGCTGCATCACTTGAGTTCATATTTCTTTTCACCCTTTCTTTCATTTTTTTCTACTTCTTTTACTACTTCTTCAATTTTATAACATCGTTCTTTTATTCCATCACATAACTTTATCACTCTCCTTAAATTATTTATATCTTTCGTAATAGAATTAATTTTAACTTTAATTTCATCTTTATTGGAATCATTTTTTTTATATTTGTACCATAATTTTTCACGCTCCCCTATTAAAATATTTAACTCATCATTTTTATTTTTGGCAAATAAAAAAAATTGCTTGTCAGTTTCTATGTTATTACTAACTAGCAATCTTGTCTGTTCAGATATTTCATCCATCTTTTTAACATCTTCCCTTATATATGATGGAATATATTTTATTGGCTTTTGTTTAAAAGTTTTTAAAAGGAAATAATAATAAGCATATAAATTATAGAAACCTTTTATTCTTTTAAAACTTTGTTTTTCATATTGTCTATACTTAGTTCTATTCTCAAAAGTTCTTTCTCTTATTCTGTCTATAGTATATTCGCTTCCAAAAGCTCGCTCTATTCTAATATTCTTTTTATATCCTTTTTTACGAATACTAATCTTTCCATATCTAAAGAAAACTTCATATTCCAATGCAATCATATTATTTACAAAATCATTTAATGATTTTGATTTATCAATAGCTAAATTAATATCTTCTAATGCAATAGAATGATAATTATCTTTTGTTATATAGCTCTTATTATAATTATCATAATTTATTTTACTTCTTTGGCATTTCTTCTCTTTTAAAACACTAAGATTATATTCTTCACACAAAGAATCTGACACTTGTCTTATTCTTGCATACGTGTCTCTTTTATCATAGTATCTTTTACCATTTTTAAAACTTACAGAATTTATTACAAAGTGATTATGAATATGTTTAGTATTTTGATGAGTACTAATTATTACTTCAAAATCATCACCCCATATTTCTTCAGCTAGTTTAACTCCTATTTCATGAGCTGTTTCTGGTGTTACTTCATTCTCTGCAAATGATTGAAAAGCATGGAAACCAAGTATACCTTCAGTTTTGTTAAAAGTTTTCTTAGTTATCTTCATTTCTTCATATGCACTTTCTACGGAACAATTTAGTGAAGATATAAAGCAATGTTTCTCATTTACATATTCTTCATTCTTATGTGCTGACAAGTTATGAAATTCTTTAAAGTCTTGCTTACCATATTTTTTATTTAAAGTTTTATCTTTATCTGTCGTATAGTCTATTACATGGTCTAGTCTTTTAGTTATCTTCCATATTGCTGTAGTTGCAATTAATATCAACCCTTTCTAATTTTGCTGTTTGTAGTTTTCCTTTTTAATTTTTAATTTATCAACTATCTTTATTAAGGATTCTTCTTTTAAAACCATCCTTGCTATTAAACCTTTTCCATTTATATCAAAATTTTCAAAATAATAAAATTTACAATTATCATGTTCATGAATACAAAACGCACCATGAGCGAAAGCACACCTTATGGAATATAAAAATTGTTTCATCATATCTTTTTTATAATATTTAAAAGCTACTATTTCATATTTTATTTCATTATGTGAAATAATACCATTATTACGTATTATATCTTCTATATTACTATTATTCTTATTCTCATCTATTGGATTCCAATATCCAGTTTTCAAATTTGTAGAAATACTTTGGCTAGTAAATCCTTGTAAATTTGTTTTTCTTTCAGAAGTTGCTCCTCTTACACTTATATCTTCAACCGGACACTCAATAACAAAAAACGAAAATATCGTAGCAAAATTTTCATCTGCAAAATTATAGGGACTTTTGCATGTCCATACCTCATTCATTTATTATCTCCTATTATAAATCCAACGTTATTTTTTTACTTGGATTTTCTTTTTCAACACAATAATAATTTGTATAATCATGGTAAGGCTTTGGACAAATACATTCTGAATCAATTTTATATTTTTGGGAACATTCTTCACATTCTATAATAGGTTCTTTATCTTTATGTCTATTCCAATCATCACCTATTGTCTCCTGAACAATACTTCCTTTACCACATAAACATTTTATGCTTTTTTTATTTGTAACTTCCCAACTCATATTATTTCACCTCAAATTTATTGTATATTATATCACTAACTTCTAATAATGTATATATCATTTAATTTCTTTTGGAAGAAGAAACTCTTTTTTTATATCTAACATAAAGTTATTCCATTTAATAGCTTCAGTTTTATACAATTCACAATCTATATTATTTAATGTATTTGCTCTTCTTGCTATTTGATTTATATTGTTTCCTATAGCTCTTAACTCTCTCATAACTTCATAAAATCTATTATCTGGTTTCTCTTTAGGCTCAAAACCTAAAATCAAATTCCGTATTAACTCTGCTTCACACAATCCTACCCTTGCAGCTTTATCTTTTAAGATATAATCTTCTTCCTTATTAATCCATATTTGCTTTTTTATATTTCTAGCTCTCATTATCTTTTGTTTCTTTCTTATTTGATTTAATAAATGCATTTATTTTATTTATTTGAAAACAATTCATAATACATATTACACTTAATCCTCCTATTAAGAAAAATATTTCTTCCATGATATCAATCCTTTCTAATAAAAAAAATTAGCACATTAGTGCTAACACTTAACTATGAGTTAAAACTCATTTACAATAAAAAGATTGTTCTGATAAATTCCTACACTCTAGTGGTACAATCTTGATATTACTTCCCAATGACAATTATATCATACGTTTAATTATTTTAATATATATTTTAAGTTACACTGGGTAACAAGAGAATAATTACGGGAGTAATTATTCAGTGCTTGCTAATACAGCACATTATTATAATTTTTATAGTAAAATATCTGCTTCATCAAATAAAATATAATTTTTTTCTTCCAAACTGCAATGTTTTTCCTTTATTTCTTTTACATCAACATCAGAAAAAGATTCACTTTCTTTTCTTATTTCACATTCCAAAACATCTGCTGCTTTAAAAAAATCATTAATAAAACCAACTGCTGATTGTTCATCTTTAGCTGAAACTATATACTTTGTTTTAAATGTTTCTGTAATTATTATTTCATATTTTTTAGAATTATTTTCTTTATTATTTATATCTGACTTTTCCACAAGTTTGATATAATTTATATTTAAAACATTACAAATTCTTTTTAATACGCTATCATTAATTGTCTTTCTAATATTGTTTTCTATCTTACTTATTTCTGTTCTATCAATTCCAACAATATTAGCAAGCTCTCTTTGAGACATATTATTTTTCATTCTAAAATACCTAATTACTTCACCTATTTTTATATTATTTAACATTTTATCTTTCTCCTTTATCTAAATTTTTATTTATTATATAACACAAAAAATCATTGTAATCTTTACCATTTGGTGGTGGACTATCAATGACTTCAAAACGTTTTGGAATCACACAGCTTAAAGCATTACTTGCCTTTTTTCCTGTATAATCATTATCTAAATGTAAAAAAATTCTTTTTGTTTTTGGATGTATATTTAGATAATAATTTAGTGCTATTGGTATTAAAGTATCTTCAATTTGTTCTGGTGGTTGATACACTCCTGATAAAGAAATTAAATTTGTATTTAAGTTTTTATTACTCATCTTCACTAATGTTGCATATGATAAAAGATCAATAGCGCTTTCAAAAATATGGACACTTTCTGATTCTTTTATATTGGCTAACTGAAATGAAAAAGCTTTATTGCTTTTATATGCTTCATACATAAATCTCCTATTAGTTGTAGTTCTTATACTAGCATATTTAGCTATATTATTTTGATCATATCCCACAAATACTACATTGTTGTCTATATCTTGATATATTAATCCCTTATTGATACACTCATTTATGATTTCTTTATCTATCCCTCTATTAGTTAAATATTTTATTGCTGTATAATTATTTGAAGCTCTTTCTGGCAATTCAAATTCTCTATCTTCATTCTTGTCTATATACTCAACTTTTTGAATATTATCTATATCGCATTCTTTTAATATTTTTTCTACTGCTTCAGTAAAGGAGTAGTCTCTTACTTTTACAAGATAATCCAACGCACTTTTTCCTCCAATTCCTCTAGAAAACCAATACCACATTCCATTACTTATTTTTAAACTATCATGTGTTTTTGTACAATAATTGCCTCTACAAATCTTTACCAATTCTTCAGGTTCATAATTTCTTAAATATGTTAATAAATCTAAATTCCTAACACTATTAATTGCTTCTGTTGAAAAATAAGGCATTTTATTACCTACTTTCTTTATTTTTAGATTTCATTCTACGACTTTCTTCATATAGTATTAAATCTACACTCTCCATAAGCAAATCATTTATACTTATATCTAAATCTAGCCATTCTCTATATAAAAAATCTAATGGCTTTTTAATTTTAGATAATACTTGTATTTCTTCTTCACTATATTCTCTATTATCAGGAATTAATAAACTTAACATTTCTTCTTTAAATATTTTCTCATAAGCACTGTCTAAAATTTTTTCTTTACTTTGTTTCTTTAAATCCAAAATAAAATCATTATACTCTAATTCCATTTTTTTATATAATTTTTCACTAACTTTTATATTATTCATAAATATTTACTACCTCTCATTGTCTTTATTCTTCATTTTATCTATTGAAAGGAAAGTAATTTTATCTACTGCAACTTCTAGAATATACTTTTTTTCATTATCACTTGTTTCATAATTTCTAGATTGTAATTTTCCTTTAATACCTACTACATCTCCTTGATGGCAATAATCTTTTGCAGCGTTCGCTACGCCGTTCCATAAAACACAATTAATAAAATCAGTTACTCTTTCACCTTCACTATTGCGATAATCACGTGATATTGCAATGGTTATAAAAGTTCTACAAGTTCCATCATTTAGTTCCTTAACTTCTGGATCTCTTACTAATCTACCAACTAAAGTTACATTATTCATAATTCTAATATTCATCTCCTTTAATAAATTCTAATCTATTTTTTTGAAATTCTTTATAATAGTTTATATTGCTATTTATATTTATGGCATCAATTAAAAGTTTAACTATATAAATTGCATCTTGTGGATAAAGTCTTAGTTCAAGATATTCTTTATCAATTAAATAAATATATTTTAAATATTTATCTTTTAATTGTAGTGATATATTATCTTTTCTATTATCTAAAATAAATAATAAAGTATTATATTTGTTTATAGATAATCTTAAAGCTAACGGTGGCAATTTACTTTGAAATGACATTGCCTGATTCTCCATAATTACTTAAGAAAGCAATTATTTGTTTATTTTTAACTGCTTCTTTAAATTTTATAATTATAAAGGTCTCTGCCGATTGTAAATTTGGTATTTTTTCTAAATCCTCTAATTTTAATGATAAAATCTGTTTATCTGTATTAAATCCTGCTGTAAATAACTTTTCTAAAGTTTTAGTTACTTGAGTTAAATTATATTTAATTTCCATTTTATTCTCCTTTATATTAATTCACAAATATACACTATTTGTTTATTTGTATTTGATATACAAGTAATTAATGTTAATGTTGTTTCATCTGCATTTCTTATAATATGAGCAGTTCCATTTTTATTAATTTCGTAATAGTTCATTACTTTATACTCATACTCTTTACCATTAAAAGTAATATATACTTTATCATCTATTTCTAGTTTGTTTAAATATTTAAAGTATGCTGTTTTGCCTCTACCTGAGTGGCTTGCTAAAATAAAATTTCCGTTTTCTTTATCGGGATAGTCTGATTCTTTTAGTATTTGTATATTTTCATTTACATTATTATGGATACTAGTTGGTGATACTAAGCCTCTCTCTAAGTTAATTTTGGGTATCTTTAACATGGCTATATAATTATAAGTTAGTAGTTTATCTTTGCTAGTTGTTAATTCTTCATGTGTTTTTATTTCTTGAGTTTCTATTATTTTCTCCTGCTCGCTATAAAAAACTTCAATAGATTTCTGCTCCGTATATATTTTTATAAATGTAGTTATTTCTTTTAATAAAAGAGTAGAAATCCCTAATATTAGTAATAAATATCTTAATTTTATAAAATTTTTTTTACCTTTTTTTATATTTTTTATGAAGATCAACTCCTATTCCTAATATTCCTAATATACATAATGTGAATCCAATAATATCTAAAACATAATTACCTTTTGTGTATGTTTGTGGAACATCTGTGATAATTACTGGTTCATCAATCATAGTTACATTTACCTCTTCTTTATCATTCTTAATTTCAAAATAGAGTTTCTCTGAATTAATCATATAACCCATTGGCGCTTGAGTTTCAACAATATAATATTTCCCATAAGGAATATTATCTATGACGATTTCTCCATTTTCATTTGTAATAGCTGTAGCATATAATTCTCCATTATCTTTATAAATCTCAATTACAGCATTTGGTAACAGATTGCCAGTTATAGAATCTTTTTTGGAAAACTTTAAAGTAGATGTTATTGGCATATTTTTCATTTCAGCTTTGATTACTTCTCCATTTTCTTTTAATTCAAAGTAAACTTTTTCAGAAGTTAGTATATAACCTGTAGTGGGTTGCTTTTCTACAATATAGTATTTTCCAATTTTTAAATCATTAATAACAATTTGACCATTAATATCTGTTTTTCCAGTAAAAATTAATTCATTATTCTGTGTGTAAATTTCTATTATGGTATCTGCTATAACATTTCCTGTTATTAGATCCGTTTTAGTAAATTCTAAAGTTCCCTTTTTAAGATAATTTAATGCACTATATGATTCATAAACAATAGCTGTTTTATCATCAACTTCTTTTAAAGTAAAATAATGCTTATTTGTATCTAAAACATAGGAGTCATTTGTTGCTACTTCAATAAAATAATACTTGCCAAGTGGAAGCAATTTACTTACTGCATATCCTGCCTCATTAGAAGTAATTGTATCTACTAAGTCTCCTTTTTTAAAATATAAGTGATTCTTATCAGATGACATAATGTCTTCTTCAGCGTAAATTTCAAAAATAACACCACTTAATTCTTTAGTACCATAGATAAACTCGCCTTCACTAATAATCATATCTTCCCCAGTTTTATATATTTCAATTTTTCCTTTTATTGGCGCATTCTTATAAGTTATAGTGATAAAAGCTCCATAGGTGGTATAATCATAATTTGTATCATTTCCTATAGTAAAGTTTAAACCATCTTTGTCTATTAGATATCCAGTTGGACTTGAGACTTCAATTAGTCTATAATTGCCTGCTGCTAATTTTAAAGGAGTTACTAAAATACCATTCTCATCAGTTTTAAATTCACTAATTATTTTACCAGAAACAAACTGAGATACATATTGATTTGTATCTATATTAAATATCTTAAAAGTTGTATCTGCGATAGCAATAGTCTTTCCAGTTTCTTCATCAACTTTAATAACCTTCAAATAAGCGCTTAACGCATTATTTAGAATATTGTAATATTGCTCTTTTTCAGTGTTTTCATCAACATTAATATAAAAGTCATAAATTTTTTCATATCCATCATGGGTATTTAATTGATGAAACTTCCATTTTCCATATGGAAGGCTTACTGAAGCATAACCATTTTCATCAGTTATGATAGTATCAAATAGACTACCATCTGGATATTGTATTTCAAAACTTATTCCTTCTTCAGCATTTAGAAAAGTTGTATTACCATTAACAAATTCATATTGCTTAAGAACACTGATATAATTTTTTATAACTTTTTCTACAACATCCACTCTTATAGTTTCTTTATCAGACATGTCAAAATTATATCTTGTTCTGTCTAACTCATAGCCCAAGCTAGGTTTTATCTCTTGCAAATAATACTCTTTATTTTCAAGTATATTATCACTTTTGAAATAGCCATTTTCATCAGTGGTAACAATTGTTATCAATTTTCCTGTGGCTGCTTCATAAACACCATATTCAGCGCCTTTTAAAGTTGCTTGGCCTTGTGGAGTTATGGTTTCATCATCAGTTTTATATCCTTCTACTGAACCACTAAAACTATTTATTCTAATTCTTGCTTCTACTGGATCACTTGTACCTGGTACAATCATATTTTGTTGTGCATCTCCAACAAACAACTTATAATTTGTTGAATAAGGTGCATTCTTTTCAAAAGACACATCAATAGTACCATTTTTAATAGGTTTAATTGTTAATTTATTTCCATTTACTTCATAATCAGCGCCACTAACAGTAATTTTGTAGTCTGTTAAAACATTATTAGTATCTGTTAAAGTAAGAGTTTGTCCTTTTTGGACTTTGTAAACTCCTCCATCAAAGGATGGTCTAATATAGTGACTAGCTATAAGTCTTTCAATTTCTGCTTCTTCACTTGAAACATCTAATAGTCTTCCTTTGCCCCAATAATCAGTGCTATATTTAATCCATGATCCCTCTCCCATCAATAATTTCCAGATCATACCTTGTGTTGCTGCTCTATAGGCAGTTGTTTGATGCCCTGGATATGTGTATCCATAATAAGCAGTTAGAATCAGCTTTTCTTTTATCTCATTTGGAAGTTTTGTAGCTTCCCAATCTGCTTCATATATTGGGCTACCTGGTTTCATTAATAGTTCTATACAATATGAAACTTGTCCTTCTACATAATAAAACTTAAATTTATCAGATAAATGAGATTTATATTCCCCCTCATAACTTTGCCTTTCATACATATAACCACTTTCAACTTCAGTTATATTTGCTGCCTTTACTTTTTCTAATTTCATTGTAAAGCATAAAAAAATTCCTAGTATTAAAACTAGAAATCTATCTATATTTTTCATTATCTTTCCCCTTTCAATTATATTTCTTTAGATATAAAAAGCAACTCATTTTTGAGTTACTTAAAACTTGCTTTTTAGTTTTGAATCATTACCTTCTCCACTATCACAGAAAAAGTGTAAATAATACCAGTATTTTCCATTCTCATCTATGACAGATGGATAAACTCTGAAATATCTTATATCAGGTTTAATAGGATTTTCTGGATGTGTTTCATTGTAATCCAAAACATAATCAAGCTCTTTTGATTTTATTTCTTGTCCACGTGCAAAAGCTTCACTCTCTGAAGAAAATTCTTTTTTGCCTCCAGTTATGGATTCATAAAACTTTGTTGATACAACACTCTTTTCTTGCGAATTATTAGAAACATTTGAATTTGTAGAATCGTTTTTTAAATTTTCATCCTTTTGTGTTACTTCATTTTTTGTAACTTCTGTACTTTGATTATTTGGCTTAGAAACCTTTTTATCATCATTTGGTGTAGTTGTCTCTTTTACATTCACATTACCCTTATTGTTCTTTTTTACATTTGTGTTTGATTCTGCACTCTTTTCTGTTTTTCCATCAGAATTACTTTGATTAATCTTTGTTGGATCATTTTGATGCTCAGGTTCTAATATTACACTAGATTCATTTTGAGTTGTAATGTCTTTTGATTTTTCTATGTCATAACCATCCGAAGCATATATTTGTTCACTATTATCAGTCCTTTCTACATAAAAAGAATTTAGTTTATTATTTTTTGTACCTAATAAAAATACAAAGCTGAAAACTATTAAACTGCTTACAAATATCAAAATTAATTTTAATTTCATTAAAATCTCTCCTTTTGGTACGTAGTGTAATATATTTTATTTTATATTGCAATTCTATAATATTTTTTCAGTTAGTATTTTCAGTTAGTATATATATTATAGGGAGGTTATAGGAGGGATGTGGAAATAATACTCCCATTATCTAACTTGTTCGGATAATTTAACTTTTTTATCTATTAATTTTTGATGTTCTAAATGTTTATTGTAAAAAATAATAGCTTGGTAAATATAATCTTCTACTTTGTCATCCTTTAACTTTGGCAGTACTTGGCTAATTTTCTTTTTATCTAGGTGTATCCTTTCAATTTGATTAGGTTTAGCTTGGTTTAATATTTTTTTTACTTTTGATTCTTCAAATTCTCCTTTTTCACTTAAATATTTTATTTGCTTAGCTTGTGATACACTGGGTGTACAACCATTATATCCCATTACATCTAGTAATACTGCTTGCTCATCTATTTCTAAATAAGAGATATCCACTGCTGGTGTTAGTGCAATTATTCCATTATCCACCATTTCTAAGATTTCAGGTATAAGGTTTGTTAATCTAATGTATCTATGAATATTTCTTGCACTTTCATTTAATTGTTGAGCTAGAATAGCATCACTTCTTAACTTCGTGCCAACTTGGCACAAAGATATTTCAATCTTTCTACCTTGGTGTTTTTCTGCTTCTAATCTCATTTTATATGCAAAGGCTTTTTCTGAAGGTAACACTTTCTCACGTTGAATATTACTATCAACCATTATTATTGTAGCTTCATCATCGCTTAATTCTTTTACAATACATCTAATAGTTTCTTTACCTACCATAGTACTTGCTTTTTTTCTTCTATGTCCTGATATCATTTCATAAGTTCCATCATTTAAAGGCCTAACTACTGCTGGTTCTAATACGCCATACTTTGCTATGCTTTCAGACATACTAATCAGTTCTTCATTTTCTTCAACTTTAAATGGATGATTTTTAAAGTCTTGTATTTTTGAAATAGGAATGTCTACAACTTTCTCTATGTTATTTTCTTGCCTTTCTTCCTCAGTAGAAAATAATTCATCTAACGATGGCAGTTTCTTTTTTTGTTCTTCTTCTCTCATCTTCTAATATCTCCTTTGCTAATGAAGTATAAGCTATTGCTACTTTGCTATTTTTGTCATATTCAAATATGCTTTTGGCATAAGCTGTTGATTCTGCTGTTTTTATTGCCATTGGTATTTGTGAATTATAAAAGTGAATTTTACTCCCATAATTAGTTATTAAATCAGATTTTAATTCCTTTGATAAATTAGTTCTATTATCTATCATAGTAAATAACACGCCGTCAATAATTAAATCCGAATTAATTTTCCTATTTATTCTTTTAATCGTTTTAATCAATTCTGTCATACCTTTAGCTGAAAAATAATGTCCTTGAGTTGGTATAATGACTCTATTAGCAAAAGCTAAGGCATTTATTGTTAGTATTCCAAGCGATGGTTGACAATCAATTAGAATATAATCATATTCTCTTTTTAAATGACATAATGATTTCTTCATTGTACTTTCACGACACATTGCATTTACTAATGAGAACTCTAATGATGACAATTCTAAATCTGAAGGAATTAAATCTATATTTTCCTTATGATGTAGTACTGACTCTTTAATATTGCTATCATCATTATTAATTTCATTCAGCATGATTGTACTTAGAGTAACTTTTAAATCATCAGGACTATCAAATCCCATATACGTTGTTAGATTTCCTTGTGGATCACCATCAATTAGCAATACTCTTTTACCTTCTTTAGCAAGCGCTACACCTAAATTAAAGACCGTTGTCGTTTTTCCTACACCACCTTTTTGGTTTGCAACTGCTATTACTTCGCAATCTTTCAATTTTTCATCTCCTCTCTAACATTTCTTGCCATTAATTAAAATGGCTATGTATAATAGCATTAAAAAAACTGAATTTAATCAGTTTATTTTTAACGGCAATAGTACTTTTTGGCTATGTCTTTTGATATTCCTATCCTTCTATTTAAGTTTGTGCTATCTTTTTCTTTTATTTTAATTTCTTTCTCATCAAAATCTCTATATCTTATATTACTAATCTGACTAAAGCAATCATTGAGCTTTCCGTTGGTTTTGTAAAATAAGCAATATTCTAAATAGGATAATATATCAATACTATCATCTTTTGAACAATGATATATTTCACATAGTTCATTTATCTGCTTTTCAGTTAATTTTTTATTGTTTTCAATATCTTTTCTAGCTTTACTTTTAATCATAGCTTGTTTGCTTTTTATTTTCACTTGTTCTTTATAATTATTTTTATAATCATTAAATGGAATTAATTCACCACATTCTAATATATAATCAGGAATAACTATCATTTGGATGTTTTCTGAATCAGCTATATTAAATAATTTAAGAAAATCTTTTTTGCTTAGATTATTTGGATTTTCTATTACTACTATTTCTTCATCTTCTCTTAGTTGTCCTTTTGGATTCTTTACTTTTAATACGCCTTTAACAAGATAATCATTTTCTTTTGATTCAGAACAACAAAACATCGTTGATAAAGCATCTACTCTATATTTACTATTTATCTTTAATATTGTTAAATATTTCATTTTAATTCCCTTTCATTTGCTTATTATATTATAAGACTATTATCATATCAATATTATATTATATGTTTATTAAAGTATTGTACGAATTTGGACTACAATCGGCCACATATTATATGTCTGTTACTTGATTTTATCTAGGTTTATTTAGATTTTTGAAATAAATTAAATCACACAAATTAAGCCTAAATAAGTCACTTTTTTGGGAGTAATCATAATAACTAACAAAATACTCAACGTGATTATCAGGGAAAAATTCCTTTAGTTCTGAATAAAGTTGTCCTGCTAGAGTTTTATTATGTGCTAAAACTAAAGTTGGTTTATTGACTTCTTTAATAACATTAGCAATTGTAAAAGTCTTACCAGTTCCTGTTGCTCCTAGTAAAACTTGCTCTTTTTTTCCCTCTTTAATTCCTTCTACAAGTTCTTTAATTGCTTCTGGTTGGTCTCCTGATGGTTCAAATTTTGATACTAATTTAAACATATTGCCCTCCTAATTTTTAGTTACTCTAATTATTAATAAAAATTAAACTTAATAAT
>CANSWQ010000001.1 GCA_947650775.1 uncultured Mycoplasmatota bacterium | reverse complement strand
CTATAAAAACAATGATTTTTATATTTACCAGCTAAAGGTTGACTATACCACGTAGTTTTACATGATGTGTTTGATGATGGCGGGGCATAGAACCATAAAGAATGAGTAGCGGGGTAATAATATTCCCCCATTAAAATGCGTTTAGCGAGATTTTTTTCGGAAGTAGTAGAAGAACCATAGAAGAGGGGAGAATCAGCGCCTACGAATTGATTAGGCTGAAATATAGCATCAGTTATACTATCAATATTTTTAAAAGTATAACAATCTCCTAAAACTCTATTGACTACAACATTACCTACCATGAGCATTCCTAAATCTCCTTCTGTTTGAGCTTCAGCACGCATAAGCCTTGCTAGTAAATCTAATTCTTTAGTAGTGTAATTTACGATCATATGATAATCACCTAATTTATTATATGAAAATATTTGAAATATGGGATTAAATGTGCTATAATACAAATACACGTAGGGGCGTGGTATAATGGTAGCATAGGAGTCTCCAAAACCTAATGCTTACCACCTTGTACTCCCAGTGTTTAAGGCAAAAAAACAATTCTAAATTGTTGAAATTAGAATTTATTCTGCCAATTTGGAATGGTAAAAATAATTTGAAACAAAGTAAAACATAACATATCAAGTTATTTCAAAATGAAATTTAGGGGATTAGTTTAATGGAAAAATGAGCGTCTCCAAAACGCCAGATGGGAGTTCGATTCTCTCATCCCCTGCCAAGATAATACCGAGTTTAGGCTCGTTTTAAACATATAAAGCTGTATTTTATAGCTTTTTTAATTTATAATAAAATATGAAAGAAAGGACACTAATATGAAGGATGTGAATTGTAAAAAGAAACCTTTAAATAACACTTCAAGAAAATGTATATCATTTAAACATAGAAAAATTTTGCTTACAGATGAGAATATAAAAAAAATTTTAGATATGTATAAGCTTCCTTATGATACAGACTTTAACGACTTTTTAAATTTTAGAAATCAATTTAGAGATAATATTAATTTATATCATAAATATAAAAAATTTAAGGAAGATAATCATTTAACTTGGCGTGAAGTAAAAAAATTAAAGTTAGAAGAAATAATAAACAATGATATGACTATTTTCGGACATAGAAATACCGAGGTTACTTCAAGAATATATAATATGATAGATAAAAATAATGACAATGTTAGATAATGAAAACATTAATCACTAATATATAGTGATTTTTTTATGCTTTAGGCATAGTACATTACCTAGTAATTTATATTACTTGGTGTGTTAGAAAGGAGAAATGATGGCCAATTGTAAAATTACCGCAATAGCCAATCAAAAAGGTGGGGTAGGCAAAACTACAACTGCTTTGCATTTAAGTGTTGCTTTAGCAAGACTAGGCAAAAAAGTATTATTAGTTGATGCAGACCCACAAGCTGATTTAACCATTAGTATGGGATATTATGACATGGATAATGCCTTAAATATAGCAAGTATAATGAAGAATGTCATAAATCATAATTCTTTTAACCTTAACGATGTTATTTTGCATCATTGTGAAGGCATAGATTTAATTCCTGGTAGTATAGAGCTAGCTGAATTAACTTTGCTGTTAGGGAAGTCTAATTATAGAGAATGTATTATGAAACAGGGGTTAGAAAAGTTAAGAGATAATTATGATTATATTTTAATTGATTGTATGCCTAGCCTTGATATAATAACAGTAAATGCTTTAGCATTTGCTGATGATGTCGTAATACCTGTTGAAGCTCAGTATTTATCTGCAAGAGCCACAGGCAGTCTAATAAAAACTATTAAAAGTATTAACAAAGATATCAATCCAAGCTTAAAAATTAAAGGACTATTATTTACAATGGTTGATAATAGAACTACGTTTTCTGAAAGAATTGTTGATATTATTAAAAATGGTTATGGAAATTATGTTAATATATTTAATACCAAGATTCCTTGTGCTATAAATGTGGCTAGAGCTACGTTAAATGGAAAAAGCATTTTTGATTATGATAAGAATAGTAAAGTTGCTACTGCCTACTTACAATTTGCTAAAGAGTTTGTGCTGAATGAAACAAACAGAAAAAGAAGTGTATCTGCCCAATGTAGATAGTTTATTTTCAAGTCATAAAAGTAGAGAAGAGTTCCATTTAGGACTTATGACCGAACTTCCTATATGTGATATTGATGACTTTCCTAATCACCCTTTTAAAGTGGATGTTTCTGAGGAGGACGAAATATTACAAAGTATAAAAGAAGTGGGTGTAACAACTCCGATTTTAGTAAGACCTAAAGAAAATGGTAAATATGAACTTATATCGGGGCATAGAAGAAAAAAGGCTTGTGAATTGTTAGGTAAAAACACGATTCCTTGTGTTATTCGTGAATTATCGAATGAGGAAGCTACTATTTTGATGGTTGACTGTAATTATCAACGTGAAAAGGTACTCCCTAGTGAAAAGGCTTTTGCATATAAAATGAAACATGATGCTATTAAACATCAAGGTATGAGAAATGATTTAACTTCGTGCCAAGTTGGCACAAAGTTTCGAGCAGACGAGAAACTAGCAGAAAATACTGAATATAGCGCAAGACAAATTCAAAGATATATTTCTTTAACTAGGTTAATACCAGAGTTTTTAACTATGGTTGATAATGACGCATTGAAATTATCTCCTAGTATGGCAATTAGTCCAGCGTCTGAAATATCGTTTCTAACACAAGACGAGCAAAAATCTTTGTTAGATTTTATGCAGTGTTATGATTGTACGCCATCTCATGCGCAAGCTATTAAGTTAAAGAATCATAGTCAAAAGGGTACTTTAACTATTGATTATATGGAAGAGTTATTGAGTGAAGAAAAGCCTAATCAAATTCCAAGGATAGGAGTTAGTATGGAAAGACTTGTACTCCCAAATAGTTTAAAAAATGATAAAGAGCGAGAAGATTTTATTGTTGAGGCAGTAAGATTTTATGTAAATTATCAACGAAAAAAGCAAGAACGAAATCAAAGTAGATAGTTGGGAGTATGTTTTACAAAAAGTCTCCCCTACAACCCCTCTAAAAGAATACTAACTATTATTACTAACTGAAAAAAATATAATATATAATTTGCAGACTTGAAAATAATGTTAGTATCTATTAAAATACTAACAAGAAATCGGAGGAAATGAAAATGAAAAAAATTAGATTAATAGTTATTGGAGGAATTTTGGTTGGAATAAGCTGCTCGCTGATGTATTTTAGAGGTAACGATGATAAGCTACAAATTAAAAATGATAATAATGAGATACCAGTAGTAAAGGAAAAGGTTAAAGAAGTTCCTAATGGTAGTGAAAATTTAGATAAAAAGTTGAATCAATCTTTAACTGAAACAGGAATAAAAAATTCTGATAATAAAAAGTCAAATAAAAAAAGCAATTTAGAAAATAGTGATTCTAAACAAAATACTAATTTGAATGAGTTAAATGATGATAATCATAAAAATAATGATTTAAAAAAAGAAAACACTAATTCTAAACAAAATGAAGTTTTAACAGATAGTGCTAATGAAAACAATGTTCCAAAAAATGAGAGCACTAATTCTAGTGACATCAATAAAGATAGTTTTAAGCAAGAGGAAGTAAAGAAAGATGAAGTTGTAAAGTTTTATGAATCTATTACACATGGCAAAAAAGAGTTTTCTTCTGAAAGCCAAGCGCTTGCAAGAGGTTTGGAAATAGCAAACAGAGAGTTAGACTATGTTTTGAACTATAATATGGAACATGTAGATAATCAAATAAAACCTAGCATCAATTATTATCGAGTTTATCCGTCTGTTATTGATGCTGATGGTAAAACTTGGTATTATTTGCATTTCTTTTGTGAAAATGGTGTTAATAATGATGATAAATTAAAGAAAATGTTTTAAGACTTGTAAATAAGTCTTTTTTTAATGCTTATATTTAAGTTTTATTAGAAAGGAATGTTATGAATAAAATAAAAAAATATTTAATTTTATTAATAATTTTTATGGGGTTATTGGTTAGTATTGAAAATGTTTATGCAGTTAATGTAACTATTGGAGAGACAGGTTGGATGTATGAAAGACAACAATTTTCTGGAGAGAATAAACATCATTCTTCTGATAAGTTTCATTTCTTTTATGTTGATAATCAAGTTTCCTATTGTATTGAGCCAACTGTTCACTATGGTAATGGAATTGTAGAAGGCACTTGGGATGATATGAATCTTGATAATGACATTAAAGAGTTAGTAACTCTTATTGCATATTATGGGTACACATATCCAGGACACGAAACGTTGGAATATCGTTCAGCTGCTCAAGCTATGATTTGGGAAGCTGTAATGAAAGATGGCTTTGTAAAATTTTCAAAAGATTACTGGGGTAGAGGACAAGTTCTCGATTTAACTAAAGAAAGAGGAGAAATCAGTAGATTAATAGACCAACATTATGTTAGACCTAGTTTTAATGCTGGATATTATAGAGTTCAAAAAGGAAAGAGTATTACTTTAACAGATACTAACAATGTTTTATCGCAATATGATGTTAGTGTTAGTGGAGCAGATTACTCTATTAATGGCAATAATTTAACTATTACTCCAAAAGTATCTGGAATTATAGATGTATCGCTAAGCAAAAGAATGCCATATTCAACAAGCTATAAGTTATTTGTAGGAGATACAGACCAAAATATGATAATTCCAGGAACAAGTGACCCAGTAGTTGCAAAAATTAGAATTGATAGTTTTAATGGTTTTGTGGAAGGTGTTAAAAAAGATAAGAAAACAGGTGTAGCTCAAGGACAAGCAAAATTATCTGGTGCCGAATATGGTGTATATGAAAAAGAAACATACAAATTAGTTACAACAGTTATTACAGATAAAGATGGTTACTTTAAAAGTGATAGTGTACTTGAAGCTAAAGAATATTATATGCAGGAGCTTAAAGCAAGTGAGGGGTATAAGTTAGATACAACTCATTATGAATTTTCTTTGGTTAATCAAGATAGTGCTTATGTTGAGGTTTATGAAGAAGTAGTTGAAAATTGGATATCTATTTTAAAGCAGTATGGAAACATTGATGGTAATACTGATTTTTTAAATGCTGAAGCGAATATTGAGTTTGAAATAAAGTATCCCAATGGAGATTTGTATGATACCATTAAAACTGATAAAAATGGTTATGCTTCTATCAATTTGCCTTATGGAGTTTGGAAGTTTCATCAAGTAAATACAGCAGCTGGATATGAGAAGATTTATGATTTTTATATTACAGTAAGTGAAAATAGTGAGAAAGAGCAGTATTATAATATTCTTAATAACAGTTTGACAGCATATCTACAAGTTGTTAAGGTTGATGAAGAAACTAATAAAGTTATAGCAATAGCAGACACTACTTTTAAAATTTTAAATGAGGATACAAAACAATATGTGTCGCAATTCATCGGTGGTCAAGTTATTTCTGAATTTAAAACAGATAAGAACGGTAAAATGATTACACCCTTAAAATTACCTGCTGGTAATTATAAATTGATTGAAGTATCTAGCCCTCATGGTTATCTACTTGATAAAGAAGGATTATCATTTTGTATAGGAGAAGGTACTGATTATCAATACACTAGCTATGGAGTGTTTGTTTCTGTTATTTATAAAAATACTCCAATTAAAGGGCAATTTAAAATATTAAAAATTGGCGAAGATATGATAATTAAAGAGAATAACTTTATATATGATACAAAGCCTGTTGAAGGAGTTATATTTGAAGTTCATGCTGCTGAGGATATTTTATCTAGTGATAATAACCATTTATACTATAAGAAAGATGCTTTAGTTGATACTTTAACTACTAACGGAGCTGGAGTGGCATTAAGTAAGTTACTACCTTTAGGTAAGTACTATTATAAAGAAGTAAAAACAGAGAGCTTTTATGTACTTGATGATAAAAAGCATTATTTTGAATTAAAGGCTAAAGATAATGAAACTCCTATTGTTATGGAATCATATTCCCATTTGAACCTATTAAAAAAAGGGACTTTTGAATTATTAAAAACTGATTTATTTAGCAATGAGCCTGTTGCTGGAACTTTAATAGAGATTTATACAGAAAATGATGAACTTATTTATAGTAACAAAACTAATGATAATGGCAAGATTATTTTAGAAAACTTAAAAGTAGGTAAGTATTATGCTATTGAACGTGAAAGTGCAACAGGTTATTTACTCACTGAAGAAAAAGTATATTTTGAAATAAAAGACAATGGAGAAATTGTAAAAGGAACTTTGACTAACAAACCTATAATTGGTTATTTAGATTTTACAAAGTTAGATTTTTTAACTGGTGAAACAATACCGAATACTCTAGTTGAAGTTTTTAACGCTCAAACAGAAGAACTTGTTTTTTCTGGTTTTACTGATGAAAAAGGAAAAATTTTATTAGAATTAAAATACGGAAAGTACTATGTAGTAGAAAGAAAGCCTGCTTCTGAAGATTATATTTTAAATACTGAAAAGATTTATTTTGAAATATGTAAAGAAAATGAAATTGTTCCAGTAACTATGACTAATGAAAAAATTAAAATAGATGTTCCTCAAACAGGTGCTTATGATAATCATATTGTAGATACAATATCATTTTTATTAATATTGTTAGGAATTGGAGCTTTTATTTATGATAAAAAGAAAAAATAATTTTTTACCTTTTGACCTTTTTCTAATTATGTGTGGAGTGGTTATTATATTGTGTAAGCATAGTTATTTATTACTTCAAGATATAAATGAAGATAGACAAATAAAAGTTTTTTTAAAAGAACAAAAAACTATAAATAAAGAAATATCTATTCCTAATGTAAATGAAGAAACGAATGTTACTCATACTTCTTCTAATTATATAGCACTAATAAAAATACCAAAAATTAATTTAGAAAAAGTGTTATGTAATATTAATAGTAAGTGTAATAATGTTAATCAAAATATACAGATATTAAAAGAGTCTGATTATCCAGATATAGAGAATGGCAATTTTATTTTAGCAGGTCACTCTGGTACAAGATATATATCATATTTTAAAAACTTAGATAAGTTAGTTGTAGGAGATAATGTATCTATTCTTTTTAATGGTTATGAATATAGATATGAGATTAAAAGAATTTATGATATTGAGAAAACTGGGACAGCTGATATAGTTAGGAATCAAGATAAAACGACTTTAACACTTATTACTTGCAGACATAATACGAACAAGCAAATTATTATAATTTGTGAATTAATAGAAAGAATATAGGAGGAATATAAATGAATTATAATTTAACTAATATTACTAAGTTATTAGAAAAACTATTTAAGGCGGGATTTAACACAGAAAAAGCTATACTTATGATTAGTCTTGAAGATTTAGCTAAATTAAATGATATAACTTCATTAGAAATAACTATAATTTTAGATTTAAAGAAAGCTATTAAAACAAAAAAGATTGTTGATTTTTTATGTACTAATAATGAAAAGGAGGAAATTAAAAAATGAATAGTGTAACATTGGTAGGTAGAATTACAGCAGACCCTGAAATTAAAGAATTAAATGATGGAACTAAAAGAACTAATATTACAATAGCAGTTCAACGTAATTATAAAAATGCTTCAGGAGAATATGAAACAGATTTTATCAAGTGTGTATTATGGAATGGTACAGCTGAAGCTACTTTTAATTACTGTCATAAGGGAGATATAGTTGGGATTAAAGGTAGACTTCAAACTCGCAATTATGAAAATGAAAATAAAGAAAAAAAATATGTGCAAGAGGTATTAACCGAAAAAATAACTTTTATTTCATCCATAGATAAAACTAAAAATAATAGAGAGGAGAGATAAAATGTCGTTTCAAAAAAGGACTCCTGGAATTAAATTAACACTAGATAAGGCATTATTTAACCAATTGATAAATGCTTTAGATTTTAATATTAATCAAAATGTAGCTGAGGAGAATCTATCTGTTATAGCAAGTAGGCTTAAAGATAAATTATTAAAATATTCTGTACCTAGATTAAGCGCGGATGATGTAGAATTTGTTGATGTAAGATTTTTTCATAGCGAGGCAGCTGATATGATTTGGCAATTGTTATTACTATCTGAAAAGAATAATGATGAAGATTATTATTCTATTTTATTAAATAAAGATTCAAAAAATGAATAATAAGAAATAAAAAGGAGATGAGATATGGCTACTACTGTGAAGAATGCCACCGACATCTTTAAAGAGGCAGCTATTAGTATTACAGAGAATACTTTGAATTTTGAAGCTTTTTTGGAATGTGCTGCTATGAATTATAAGTATGCTTTCATTGACCAGTTAATGATTTATGCTCAGAAACCAAGTGCAACTTTATGTGCAGATTATGACACTTGGAACAATAAACTAAACAGGAGGGTTAAGGCTAACTCTAAAGGAATTGCACTTTTAAGAGAAAGCAATGGCTATTCTTATTTAAAATATGTTTTTGATATATCTGATACTCAAGGAAAAAGAAGACATAATAGTGTTAAGTTTGATGTTTGGAAAATACCACAGGCATTTGAAAGTCAAGTTATTGCAACTTTAGCTGAAAAGTATACTTTTTCAGTTAGTGAAAATATTTTTGATAATATAAAATATGTAGTAAAAGCTTCATTAGAAGATAAATATCATTATTATTTATCAAATCTGTATAAAAATACAGAAAATACTAGACTTCAATTTATTTCTCGTGATATTATAGATGAAGAATTAAAAAGTTTATTGACTAATAGTGTTACTTTAATTATATTGAAGCGCTTTAAAGATAATTTGAAACCTTATTTTATATCTGATAACTTTAAAAATATCAATTTATTTCAAGATTTATCTACTATAACAGTACTTGGTTCTGCTATTAATGATATTTCTAAAAATATTCTTCATGAAATAAACGCTATCTTAGAAGATGTACGAATTGGTGAAATAGAATCTGTTTGCACATTTGATAATAATACCAAAGACATTTATAATATTAAAGAAGATGAAAGGAGAAGTAAAAATGATAACTTACAAAAAAATGAATGGGGTAATGTTACCGAATATAGCGGTGAAAATGAAAAGGCAGACAGCAATAGGAAAATATGGAATAATGAGACTGAATTATTTGAAAAAGAACAAATTCACAGATTATCAAATAATGTTGATGGAAGATGTTCTAACAGAACACTTGCTGAAAGTTCAAGAGATAGCCGAAACGAGAGTGGAACAAATGATAGAGGAAATGGCGAAGAAAGAGAATATAACAGAAGAATTGAAAGTCAAAGACCAGATGAAGTGGGTAGGCTTAATGAACAACTTGAAAGCGATAGCAGAGGAGATAGTAACGAGAGAACTAATTTACAACTAGGATTTTACGATGATAGTGACCAAGCACCTTGTATTGTAACCGAAAAAACAGAAGATGTTATTTTTGATTATAGATACAAAATAGGAGATAAAGTCTATATTGGAGCAGATAAGTTTGAGATTCTTGAAATAGATAATAATATTGTTAGATTATATGATTATAATTACCCTTTATTTAATCAAGAATTTTCTTTTGAGGAATTTAATAGAAAAGTAAAAGAGAATCCTTGCAACGACCATTTAAAAGTAGAAGTTACTACTAAGAATGAAATTAAAGAATTTATCGATATAGAATTTGAAAAGCAAATACCTAACAATATGCGTTTTAAAGACTATTCGTCTGTGGGAGATGATTTATATTGGATAACACAAGAAGTATTTACACAAGCAGACCTTATTAAGTTTCAAGAAGCATTAAATAAAACTGATGTTGAAAAAGCCTATGTTACAGTTAGAGATTTTAGCAATTATGTTTTTGAAAACGACTTAGCTAAAAATAATCTTGTAATAATTACCAAAGATAGTATAAATTATAATGGTTATCTTGAGTATGGAGTAAAAAATTATGGTAATGATTTTAATGATTATTTTTTTGAAAAAGAAGAGCAAAAAGAGTACGGCGAGTATGATGATGAAGTAGATTTAGTGGGGCATATTCTATCTATTTATGAATTAGATGACATTAAGGTATCATTTAATTCTAATGAAAATATTGTTACCTATGATTATGAAAATGACCTAATTTTGGAGGGTATAGAAGTATATGACTTCTTGTTCAATCAAGTTTTTGAATATAACGAAAAAGGCACAGTAGATAAAGTTAATAATCACGATATAGAAAAATTAAAAGAGTATCGTAAGAAATATGAAACAAGAGTCATAGAACAAGAAAAGCTTGAAAAAAATTTAATAGGTAAAAATATAACTATTGGCAATAGAGAGTACAATATTGATAGTATCAATAATGATGTCGTATCACTTAAAGATGTTGCTTTCCAAAATGGTGTAGGTTTTCCTATTTTTCGTAATGAAGAATTAAGCAAAGTATTATCTTTACTGGCTGAAAAAGAAGCAGAACAGATAAAGGAAACAATTATACCTAATATTGCTAAAAAACGAAGAACACGAGTTACTACTTTTGATATACACCCAGAAATCAAAAATCAAGATAGAAATAACTTCCATATTACTGATGACTTGTTGGGTGTTGGCAGTGATAGAGAAAAGTTTAATCGTAATATAGAAGCAATTAAAGTCTTAAAACAATGCGAAGAAGAAAATCGTTTTGCTACTCCAGGAGAACAGAAAATACTATCACAGTATATTGGTTGGGGTGGTTTATCACAAGTATTTGAAGAAAATAATAATTCATGGGCTAATGAATTTGTACAATTAAAAAACATTCTTGATGAAGAAGAGTATAAAGCTGCAAGAGATTCTACTAGAACCTCTTTTTATACGCCTCCAGTAGTTATTCGTACAATGTATAAAGCATTGGAAAGTATGGGCATGAAAGATGGAAATATACTTGAGCCTAGTTGTGGGGTTGGGAACTTTTTAGGTATGATACCAGATACTTTAAAAGACTGTAAGTTGTATGGTATTGAAGTAGATTCGATAAGCGGTAGAATTGCTAGACAATTATATCAAACGAGTTCTATTGCAGTACAGGGCTTTGAAGATACAGAACTTCCAGATTCTTTTTTTGATGGGGCAATAGGTAATGTTCCATTTGATAGTCTTAAATTATTAGATAAGAGATACGATAAGCATAATTTTCTTATTCACGACTATTTCTTTGCAAAAACTCTCGACAAAGTAAGACCAGGTGGAATTGTTGCTTTTATAACAAGTAAAGGTACTTTAGATAAAGAAAACCAAAGTGTTAGAAAGTATATAGCACAAAGAGCTGATTTACTAGGAGCAATAAGACTTCCAAATAATACTTTTAAAGACAATGCAGGAACGAAAGTTACTTCTGATATTATCTTCTTGCAAAAGCGAGATTCAATAACTGATATAGAGCCAGATTGGGTTTATTTAGATACTGATGAAAATGGTATCAAAATGAACAGGTATTTTATTGATAACCCCCATATGATATGTGGTAATATGAAAATGGAATCTACGAGATTTGGGATGGATTCTACTTGTGAAGCAAGAGAAGATAAAACACTAGAAGAACAACTCAACAATGCTATATCTAATATACACGCTGAAATAAAAGAATATGAGATAGATAATATAGGGGAAGATGAAGAAGATTTGTCCATTCCTGCTGATTATAATGTTAAAAACTTCTCATATACCATAGTAGATGACAAAATCTATTATCGTGAGAATAGTAGAATGTATCCACAAGAATTGCCATTTATTACTGAAAATCGTATAAGGGGTTTAATAGAAATAAGAGAGTGTGTAAGAAATTTATTAGAACTACAAACAGAGGACTTCCCAGAAGAAGATATAAAACAAGAACAAGTAAAACTTAATAAACTATATGATAGTTTTACTAAAAAATATGGACTTATCAATGGCAGAGCGAATACCTCTGCTTTTTCTAATGATAATAGTTTTTATTTACTATGTTCTTTAGAAATACTTGATGAGAACAAAGAACTTCTTAAAAAAGCAGATATATTTACTAAAAGAACAATACTTCCACATAGGAAAGTGACTAATGTAGATACTGCAAATGAAGCTTTAATTGTTTCTATTTCTGAGAAAGCCAGAGTTGATTTAGAATTTATGCAAAGGCTTTGTGGTCTTGACATGGAGAGAATGTTATCTGATTTAGAGGGTGTGATATTTAATGTTCCAGAATATGGCAACACTAATATATGGGTAACAGCTGATGAGTATTTATCTGGTAATATTCGTGAGAAGTTAAAGATAGCCAAAGAGTTTGCAAAATATGATTCTAGGTTCGATATCAATGTAAAATGTCTTGAAGATGTGATGCCAAAAGATTTAGAACCACAAGAAATAGCAGTAAGACTTGGTGCTACTTGGCTTCCAGTAGATGTTGTAAATAATTTTATTGATTATCTTTTATCTCCTGCCCCACATATTAAAGATAAAATACAAGTGCATTTTATGGAGAGCACAGCCCAATGGAATGTAGAGGGGAAGAATTGTGATAAGGAAAATGTAAAAGCATATTCTACTTATGGAACAGGTAGAATCAATGCTTATAAAATTATAGAAGAAGCGCTTAATTTAAAAGATGTTAGGATATATGATTATCATGTTGATGAAAATGGTAAAAAAGTACCAGTGTTAAATAAAAAAGAAACTGCTATTGCTCAAGCCAAACAAGAACAAATAAAATCTGCTTTTTGTGAATGGGTATGGAGTGATATTGAGCGTAGAGATAGACTAAGTAAAATCTATAATGAAAAATTTAATACTAATCGACCTCGTGAATATAATGGGTCTCATATTAGTTTTCATGGTATGAATCCAGAAATAACTTTGCGACCACACCAAGTTAATGCCATAGCAAGAATCCTTTATGGAAATACAAACACTCTATTAGCACACGAAGTTGGAGCAGGCAAGACTTTTGAAATGGTCGCTGCCGCGATGGAATCAAAGCGACTAGGACTATGTAATAAGTCAATGTTCGTAGTACCGAATAACATAGTAGGGCAATTTAGTTCGGAATTTTTACAACTTTATCCATGTGCTAACATCTTAGTTACTACTGAGAAAGACTTTGAAACGGCGAATCGTAAAAAGTTCTGTTCAAGAATTAGCACAGGAGATTATGATGCAGTTATTATTTCTCATAGTCAATTTGAGAAGATACCAATATCGGTTGAAAGACAAAGAATAATATTACAAAACCAAATTGATGATATAACTATGGGAGTACAAGACTTAAAAGCGCACAATGGAGAAAACTTTACTATTAAACAATTAGTAAAGTTAAAAAAAGGTCTTGAGTTAAAATTAGCAAAGTTAAATGATGCAAGTCGAAAAGATGATATTGTTACCTTTGAAGAACTTGGAGTAGATAAAATATTCGTGGATGAAGCACACTACTATAAAAATCTTTTCCTTTATACGAAAATGCGTAATGTTGGTGGTATAGCACAAACAGAAGCACAAAAATCTAGTGACTTGTTTATGAAGTGTAGATACTTGGATGAATTAACTGGCGGTAGAGGAGTTGTATTTGCAACTGGAACTCCAGTATCAAATAGTATGGCGGAGCTTTATACTATGCAAAGGTATTTACAATATGCAGAATTGGAGAAAAGAAATTTGCAACACTTCGATTCGTGGGCTTCTACTTTTGGTGAAACAGTAACAGCTATCGAACTTGCACCAGAGGGAACAGGTTACAGAGCCAAGACTAGATTTGCTAAATTTTATAACTTACCAGAATTGATGGCTATGTTTAAAGAAGTGGCAGATATTCAAACTGCTGATATGCTTAACCTACCAGTACCAGAAGCACACTATGAAACAATAGTAGCAAAGCCTACTGAAATACAAAAGGATATGGTAAAAGAACTTTCTAATAGAGCAGATAGGGTTAGAAATAAACAGGTTGACTCATCAACTGATAATATGTTAAAAATAACAAATGATGGAAGAAAACTTGCACTCGACCAAAGACTTATAAATGATATGTTGCCAGATGCTCCAGAAAGTAAAGTGTCGTTATGTGCTAATAATATTTATAGAATATGGCAAGAACATAAAGAAGAACACCTTACACAACTTGTTTTTTGTGATTTATCTACACCAAATGAAGATAAATTTAATGTATATGATGAGTTAAAAAGAAAGTTGCAAGAGTTAAGTGTTCCAGAAGATGAAGTCGAGTTTATTCATAATGCTAAGACAGATAAACAGAAGAACACTTTATTTTCACAAGTAAGATATGGTATAAAAAGAATCTTGCTCGGCAGCACAAGCAAGATGGGCGCAGGAACAAACTGTCAAGACAAATTAATATCAATTCATAACTTAGACTGCCCATGGCGACCTGCTGACCTTACGCAAAGAAGTGGTAGAATATTAAGACAAGGTAACAAAAACAAAGAAGTATATATCTATAATTATGTAACAGAGGGGACTTTTGACGCATATCTTTATCAATTAGTAGAGAATAAACAACGATTTATTTCACAAATAATGACTTCTAAAACTCCAATTAGAGTTGCTGAAGATATAGATGAGTCTGCACTTAATTATGCACAGATTAAAGCACTCGCTGCTGGTAATCCACTTATAATGGAAAAGACAGAGTTGGATACCCAAGTTGCAAAATTAAAACTCTTAAAACAGAATCACTTGAGCCAAATTTATGAGATGGAAAATAAGGTGGTAAAGTATTATCCTAATGAAATAAAAAGGTTAGAAACACGAATAGAAGGCTATAAAAAAGATATAGAGCTTGCTGAAAAAAATACTCCAAATAGTAATGAAAAGTTTCAAAGTATGATTATAAAAGGCATCACATATACTGATAAGAAAGAAGCAGGAGACAAAATACTCGAACTTTGTAAGAATATTAGAAAGTCAGAAAAACAAGAGATAGGAAGTTATAAAGGTTTTACTATGGAACTTGACTACCACTATGATGGTTTTCAAATATATTTGAAAAACGAACTAACACATTCTGTAATTCTTGGTAAAGATAATTTAGGTAATATTACTCGTATCAATAATGAAATAGATATGATGCCTTTTGCTTTAAAAAGAGAAGAAATTGAACTAGAAAATGTCAAAGTACAATTTAAAAATGCTAAAGAAGAATGTAAAAAGCCATTTAAACAAGAGCAAGAATTAAAAGAAAAGTCCAAACGATTAGATGATGTAAATATCTTACTTAATATGAATGAGAAAGATAATGAAGTCGTTGACTTTAATGATAATGTTGAAGTAGAAAGCCAAAAGTACAATAAGGCTTATGAAAGATAATTCGCACATTAGCATTTTTTTTATGTTTAATATAAAATGTAAGTTGAAGGAGGAAAAATTATGATGAGCATGGAAGAATTTAAAATAGTTTTTGCAATAAATCTTATATTTTATAGAACTAAGAGAAATATATCTTGCGAAGAATTATCTTTAAAACTGGGTAAAGATAAAGATTTTATCTATAATTTAGAACATTTAAACTATGAGGGGGAGTTAGATACTTGGACTGCAATGTGTATTGCAGAATTATTAGATATTAAATTAAATCAATTAGTTGTTAAAGAAGATTTTGTAACTAAGCTTATTTTTGGTGATTTTGAAGGAGAAGCAGAACGTGAATAATTATAAAAACATATTAATCTCTAGGATAAAGTATTATCGAGAATTAAGAAATATAAGTCAAGAGCAGTTGTCTTTAATGATAGGTAGAAATAAAGATTTTATTAAAAAGTTAGAAGGTGGGTTTTATAAAAAAGAACCAACACTTGATACAATAGAAAAGATTGCGAAAATATTATTTGTTTCCATAGATATTTTATTACGTGTTGATAAATAGAGTACTTATTAAAAAGTGCTTTTTTAATGAAGGGAGAATATATAATGCAAGAAAATTTAATAAATAAAGTTTATAAAAAATTGGATACTGAAAATACAAGATTTAAAGAATCTATTAAAAAACTAAATCCTAGTGTCATTATAGATTGTGCATATGAGATAACTATAAAAAATGAAATAGTTAATGATTTTTATAGTTGTGATTATAACGATATGAGCAAGCTAAGAGCACTATTGTATAGAGAAAATGCTTTGGATTATTTGTATCAAGAATGGATAAAAACAGATGGTTATCTTTTTGATACCTTAAAAGAAAGTGTTACAAATAGTCTCGACTCATTAGAAAATGATTATCTTGATAATATTAAAAAAGGAAGAAATACAAGATGAAAAATGATAGAAAAGTGAAATATTTAATTAAAGATATTAATACTAAGTGTTTGGATTATTTAAGTTATATTAATCGACTTAATGAATGTGCGTACAGTGATAGAATAGTAGAGTATATTATAAAAAGGTCAAAGGAGCTTGAAAAAATACACAATTCAAGATTTAAAAATAAAAATCTCTCTAAATCAAAAAAGGATTTTGAAAGATAATGCCTTATTTTAGCGACAAACAAATAGCAAGAGCTAGAGAGCTAGACCTTTTAACTTATCTTAAAAATAATAATAGAGAAGAGCTTGTTTATGATTCTAAAGATACTTATCATACAAGAACACATGATAGTTTAAAAATAAACAATGGTATGTGGTATTGGTTTAGTCGCGGTATCGGGGGAAAATCGGCTTTGGATTATTTAATTCACGTTGAGAATTTTACTTTTACTGATGCTGTTGCACACTTATTAAATGAGAAAGGAACAGAAAAGAGAAGTTCTAATAATGCGTTAGCTAAGAATGAAAGAGTAACTAACTTAGTTTTGCCATTAAAATCATTGAGTAATAATAAAGTTATTGATTATTTGATAAGCAGAGGTATTAGTAAAAAAATTATTTACTATTGTATTAATAATAATCTCATTTATCAAGATATAAGAAATAACGTTGTTTTCGTTGGATATGATAATGAAAATAAACCGAAATATGCAGGCTTGAGAGCAACAAACTCTAGTAGATTTATGTATGAAGCTGAGGGAAGTGACAAAAATTATTCTTTTAAGTTAGCATTAAATAATAACAGTAATAGTATTCATTTGTTTGAGAGTGCTATTGATTTATTATCGTATGCAACTTTAATTGAGCTTAAAAATGAAGATTGGAAAGATTATAACTTGTTGTCTTTAGCAGGAATTTATCAACCTGCTAGAGATTTAAAAAATAGTAAGACTCCAAAAACTTTGTCTAATTTTCTTCAAAACAGTCCTAATATTAATAAAATTTATCTTCATTTTGATAATGATGTTGCTGGAATACTTGCCTCTAAAGCTATTCAATATTCTTTGTCAGATAGTTATGAAATTGTTGATAGTAAACCTCAAAACTGTAAAGACGTTAATGATTTTTTGTGTAATTATATTAAACAATCAATTAAAAGTAATGTTTTAAATGATAGATAGTATTAATTGTTAAAATAAAGTGTTTTGTCAAAAGACAAAACTTAGTCTTAGCAAGCACTGAAAATGTACTCCTAACATTTTCGCTTGTTGGGAGTAACCCCAAACCCCTCTATTATTTTAATATAATCAGATTGCTTATTATTGATGTTATTTTAAAGCAATTTATGATATAATATTAATAGTTAAAAAATGAGGTGTAATACTTATGAATAAAAAAAACAATATTTCTGAAAAAGAAATAAATGAGAGAATAAAAAAAGTAAATGGTGCTATGGCTCAAGAGGGTATGCCACTTACTGATGAAGAAAAAGAAATTTTAAAAAATTGTATCATAGGTAAAACAACTCATGCGATTGAACGTAATAAGATACTCACTCAGTGTAGGAGTCTTTATGGAAGATAACTATAAGTATTCTTATGTTAATGATGGCACTTATTGTTATCCTAATACTGATATACTGATTAATAAATTAAATATTAAAGATGATATAGTATTGTTTGAGATGGAGAGAAAATTAGTTGCACTTCGTGTTGATGAGCTGATAGATAAACCTATGAAAGGTAATTTTGATTTTAATTATTTGAAATCTATTCATAAGTTTTTATTTCAAGATGTTTATGAATGGGCAGGCACTCCTAGAACTTGTGCTATTTCTAAAAAAGATTTATTTTGTTTACCTGAATATATTGATAGTTATGCAAATGATGTTTTTAGTAATTTAAAAAAAGAAAAATATTTTATTACTTATGATTATGATGTCAAACTTCATAAGTTGGCAGATTTGTTTTCGGATATAAATGCTTTACATCCATTTAGAGAGGGCAATGGTAGAAGTCAAAGGGAATTTATTGAATCTTTGGCGAAAATAAATGGGATTGATTTTGACTTAACTTCTGTACCTAAAATTGATATGATTATAGCAAGTCATGAAGCTATAAATGGTCATAACGAAAAATTATATGATATGTTTATTTCACATTCATATAGTATTTTGAAAGAAAAACAATTTGAATATATTGAGATAATATGTAGTGAAGAACTAAAAAATGATTTATTAAAATTAATTTAAAATTAGATTAGCATAAAATTGCTAATTTTTTTATAGAAAGTGAGGCTATAATGAGAACAAGAACACATAAAAAGCAATTTTGGTTTAATGATGTAGAAGAAAATGCTTTAAAAGAAAAATCTTCTTTAGCAGGCATGAATGAAAGTGATTTTATAAGATGTTTAGTTTTAGGATATGAATTAAAAGCTAAACCAGATATTGAGTTTTATAAATCTATTAGATTATTTAGGTCTATATCAAATAATCTAAATCAGATTGCAGTAAAGGCTCATTCTTTAAAATTTATAGATGAGTTATCTTATAAAGAAGAAGTGGATAAGATGGATAAGCTAATTGATGACTTAAAATTAAAATATTTGAACTATATTCCTAGTAATAGAATAAATTAAGTGTTATAATCTGTATGCAAAGGTGAGTTTAATGGAGAATAATGAAAAATATTTTAAAGCATGGGATAGTGACTCTAAAGTTTTAGCTTCTAATGGGACATATGATTGGATGTTAAATCATATTAGAAACTATAACACGATATTGGAAATAGGGTGTGGTTCTGGAATAAGCACGTTAAAGTTGTTACAAGACGGTCATAATGTTGTTGTAATAGAGTTTAATGATTTTTGTATAAATGCAGCTAAAGATTTATTGGCGAGAAATGGTTATGAAGATGTCGTTTTTATTAAATGGCAAATCTCTGAATTGAATTGTAGAAAATTAATTGAAAGAATTAATTCCAATATTGATTTAGTGATTTGTTGGAATCCAGGTGGCGCAGCGGCATTAAGCTCAACAGAAATGCAAAATAAGTTTAGTGAACTACTAAGTTTAGAATATGAAATAAATAGTATAGAATCTTTTGAGAGTGCATATGCAGAAGACATTATTAGAAGTGCTTTTATAATTGGAGATATTTTAAATAAAGATTTGCATATTATTGATAGATTTTATAATGAAGATATAGAAAATATGGAATATATAAAAGAGCATGAATATGGGTATAGTGATTGGCTTTTTGACCAAATTACTGGGCCCACTAACGAAAATACTATGAGAGGTTTATCAAATCAAATTTATTATAAATCATTTCTTTTTACAAGATAGAAGAGATATTTATAAATATTTTTTTATTATCTTTGTGATATAATATTTGGGATATTAGCAGGCAGTGTATTAAAAGAAATATATATTTTGAGGTTAGTTTAGGCTAACTTCTTTTTTTGTTGTAAATTATAGAGGAGAGGATAATTATAGCTACAACTGCTATATGGAAAATTACTAAAAGACTAGACCATACTATTGACTATATAATGAATCCAGAGAAAACTATTAAAGATAATGATAACGAACGTTACCATGAACTTCATAATCTTGAAGAATATAAAGATATTGGTTTTAATGAAGAAGAGAGTTGTTATATATCATCTCTTAATTGTTCAACTCATAGAGCATATGAAGATATGATAGATACAAAAAAGCAATATAATAAAAAAGGTGGAATTTTAGGTTTTCACGCTTTTCAGTCTTTTAAGGAAGGAGAAGTTACTCCAGACCAAGCTCATCTAATAGGTATTAAACTGGCCGAAGAAATGTGGGGAGATAGATTTGAGGTTGTTGTAACTACCCATGTTAACACTAATCATATTCATAATCATTTTGTTATTAATTCTGTTTCTTATAAAGATGGTAAGAAGTATTATGACAACAGGGAAAACTTAGCAAAGTTTAGACACTTGTCAGACTGTTTATGTCAAGAACATGGTTTATCTGTACTAGAAGAAAAAACTTGTGCTAAAAGTAAAATCAATTTTGCTAATTATTATGGTAATTATGTTAACAGAAGTAATTACCATACCATAACTAAAGAAGATTTAGATAGAGCTATAAGTATGGCTTATTCTTATAAAGATTTTCTTAACTTAATGTCTAAAATGGGATATGAAGTTACTAACAGATATAATAAGTTAAGTATAAGAAGATACAATCATAAAAAAAATATTAGAATTGAAAGAGCTTTTGGTTTAGATTATTCTATATCTGAAATTGAGAGAAGGATTGAGAATACTAAAGCTCCAAGAATACCATTTATAGAGGTATATAATCCAGACTTTTATAAAAAGTTAAAACAATATCGGAAAGAAAAGTCAAAGAGTTTATATGGAAAATATAAATATTATTGTTTTATTTTAAAAAGTGTTCCAAAACAACATTCTAATAAAAAGGTTTCTTCCTATCTTAAAGAGGAAATTAAAAGAATGGAAGAATTATCTGAACAAACTAAGTTGCTTTCTAGTAATGAAATAAGGACGAAAGAGCAACTTTTATTTTATAAAGATAGTATCAATATTCAAATAAGTGAATTGGAAGCAAAACGACATAATTTGTGGATTAAATATAATAGAACTAAAAATGAAGATATTAAAAATGATATATCTGTTATTAAAAATGAATTAAACTCGCTTAGAAAGAAGGTAACTTTATGTGATGGAATAATAAAAAGAAGTGGTGAAGTGGAAGAAAACATTGAAGAATTTGAGAAAAGTATAGGAAAGGGGAAATTAAAAGATGAACTCAAGTGAATCAGCAGAAGAACTTGTAAAAATATCATTACAGGGGTTTGAAGTTGTAGCTCGTATTACAGGAGTAGGAGCTTCACATATTGCAGGACTTATTTATAATAAGTTAAAAGAAAAGAAAACTACTAAAGGTAAAACTAGCTTAATGAATATGCTAAAATCTAATAGTGAATTAAAAATATTTTCTTTACAAGATAAAGAACAGTTAAAGAAGTTTCATGAGGTTTCCAAAAAGTATGGAGTTTTATATACTGCCATAGTACCAAAAGGAAATAAAGATGGCTTTGTAGATATAATGCTAAGAGCAGAAGATGCTACCAAGGTTAACTGGATTGTTGAAAAGTTTAAGTTAGCAGCAGTAGATATTGCTTCTATTAAAAGTGAAGTAGAAAAAGAAAAAATGAACGAAATGCTGGAAGATGCTGAAAAGCGAGGAATAAAAGTTAAGACTTATGAGCAAAGTCTGGCAGAAGATTTATTATCAAACACGGAGGATAAATTAGAAGAGGGAAACCCCAAGATGGCGAAGACAGAAAAAAGCCCTCTGTCCGAGCCTTACTCAAAGAGCAATCAGAACTCAGGGGTATCTTCTAAAGACAAAAGACCATCAGTACGTTATTTGTTAAATAAAATTATATCCGATATGAGAAAAAATAATTTATCTGAGGATGAAAAAGAAACGTTAAAAACAAGCGATAAGTATATTGAAATTAATCTTGATACTAAGAAGATAAAAGAAATTAGTGTTGATGAGCAAGGATTTTTAAAAATTAAAAGAGGTAAATTATCTAGTAAGAAAAGGGAGAGATAGTATGTTAGATTCTGTAATGGATAATATAAGCCAAAATCAAAATAATAAAAACTTTGATAGTAAGATAAATGTACAAAGAAATAAAGCCTATAAAATTATAGCAAATTCATTAAATGAGCTAAAAACTAATTTTGATTTTTTTAAAAAATATATTACAGTACAAAGTAGATTTGATATGTATACGGTACGTAATGCGCTTTTAATTGCTAGTCAAATGCCTAATGCTACTCAATTAAAAGAACAAAAGAAGTGGGAAGAAGCTGATGTAAGTTTTATTAATGAAAATCCTAGAAAGATTTTACTTTTAGACCCTAAAGAACCCATAAAAGATAGTAATGGTAAAACAATTACACGAGTTTATGCTAAAGAAGTAATAGACATATCTGAAACAGATTCTAAGCTATCTATTAGAAACTATGATAAGTTATTTGTTTTGGAAGCGCTTTTAACTAAAAGTCCAGTGCCTTTTAAAAAAGTTGATTCATTACCAGATAATAAAATATGTGAATGGGATATAAATAATAATATTGTCAATGTTTGTAAACATGATAATGCTAACTTATTAATACAATCAGTAATTACAGAAATTGCTAAAATAAAATTAAATAATAAAACAAATGTTGTAGATAATGATTTGGCAACTTGTATAAGTTTTATGTGTTGTAAGCGATATCAAATAGAACCTCAAATAGATGTATGTGATGTACTATTTAAAAAATATTCTACTATGAGTGATAACGATATTATTTCTGACTTAACTCTTGCAAAGGGAGTGTTGTTAGATATTAATAATGAAGTAGAGCAATATTTAGAAGCTCGATTAAAACATAATAGGTCAAAGGAGCAGGAACGATAATATGAATAGTATTAAATATGACTTTACAAGTAAAGAAGTTAGTTTAATTATTAATTCTTTAAATTCACTTCGTAATTATATGTCTATGCAAGAACGTGCGACAAATGTTATAGATGAAATGATACTTAAAATTAGTAATAATAAAATAGAGTTTGACATTTATGAGTCCAAAATACTTATTAATTCTTTAAATAATTTTCGCTATAAACTAAAAAGTACTAATGAATCATGTTCAGAAGTTAATGATTTATTACTTAAAATAATAAATTATACTAGTAAAGATAATAATAAAAGCACTACTATAAAAGGTTTTAGCATAAGTAATGAATCAAGATGTTAAAAATCAAAAGATAATAATTTCTTTTATTGGTATAATTCCTGTCATATGGTGTGCTTTATTAATTGCACCATATATTGATAAAGGATTACTTGGTATTATTAAAAATTTTAATAGTGTTGTTAGTAATCCTTTTGATATTGCAATATGTAATAATAGTTTCAAGACTATTTTATTTTTTTTATTAATATATTTATTTAGTATTATATTGTATTTTTCTACTAGAAAAAATTATCGTTGGCGTGAGGAACATGGTTCAGCAAAATGGGGGCTTGCTAAATCAGTTTGTAAAAAGTATAGAGATAAAAGTTTTAATAATAATAAAATTTTAACAAAAAATTTTTGTATTGGCTTTGATGGAAGGAAGCATCGAAGGAATCTCAATACTTTGGTCGTTGGTGGTTCTGGAGCTGGAAAGACAAGATTTTATGCAAAGCCTAATATTATGCAAGCGAATTGCAGTTATGTTATTCTTGACCCAAAAGGGGAGTTACTTAGTTCAACTGGTTATTTATTAAAAGAAAAAGGGTATGAAGTAAAAGTTTTAGATTTAATAAATATGGATAAAAGTGATTGCTACAATCCTTTTGTTTATATAAAGTCTGATAATGATGTTCAAAGGCTTGTTACAAATTTATTTAAAAGTACTACTCCTAAAGGTAGTCAATCGAATGACCCATTTTGGGATACTGCTGCAAGTATGTTATTACTTGCACTTATGTTTTATTTATGGTATGAAGCACCAGAAGAAGAACAAAACTTTTCTATGATATTAGAAATGCTTAGGGCAGGCGACGTTAAAGAAGATGATGACTTTTATGTTAGTCCTTTAGATGCTTTATTTGATAAATTAGAGAAAGACAAGCCGAATCATATTGCTTTAAAATATTATAAAAATTATAGAAGTGGTTCTGCTAAGACATTAAAGTCTATTCAAATAACACTCGCTTCAAGATTAGAAAAATTTAATTTGGAAAGTTTAGCTAATTTAACTTTAAAAGACGAATTAGAACTAGATAAAATTGGAACTAGAAAAACTGCCTTATTTGCTTTAATCCCTGATAATGATACGTCTTTTAATTTTTTAGTTAGTATTTTATATACGCAATTATTTCAGCAATTATTTTATATAGCAGACCATATCTATAATGGTAGGCTTCCAATTCATGTAGAATTAATTATGGATGAGTTTGCAAATGTAAGTTTACCGAACGACTTTGATAAGATTTTAAGTGTATGTAGGTCTAGGGAAGTATCTGTATCAATTATTTTACAGAATCTAGCCCAGATTAAATCTTTATTTGAAAAACAATGGGAATCACTAGTAGGGAATTGTGATACTTTTTTATATCTAGGTGGTAATGAACAATCAACACATAAATATGTGAGTGACTTGTTAGGAAAAAGTACTATCGATACTAATAGTTTTGGAAAAAGTCATGGTAGAAATGGTAATTATTCAACAAATTACCAAATTAATGGTAGAGAATTGCTTACCTCAGATGAAGTTCGTATGTTAGATAATGATTATGCTATTCTTTTTGTTAGAGGAGAGCGTCCTATAAAAGATTTGAAATATGATATTTTAAAACATCCTAATGTAAAGCTTACTACTGATGGTAGAGCAAGTGCTTATGAACATAAAAAAGTTAATATTCATAGTGTAGATAATATTCAAAAATATTACAAAGATTTAAAAACAGAGATTAATGATTATGAATTTATTTCTAGTCATGAAATGGATATTTATTTAAAAGAAAGGACTGATTAATATGAATAAAGGAAAAAGAATTTACAAATTTTTAAAATATGGTTTTAGAATATATAATTTATGTTTAATTGCAATAGGAATAACATTTTTATTAATGCCTACTGTATTTGCTACTGATGACCCAATATCAGTTATAAACAACCTATCAGATTTTATTTTTTCTATAACTAGAGTAATAGGTATGATTATTGTTGGCTATGCTGTTGTTCAAATAGGTCTTGCATTTCCAAGTCATGATGCTTCCCAACGAGTTAATGGCTTTTTGTTTCTTGCAGGAGGAGTTATTATTATGTTTGCTAAAGAAATTGTAAATATGATAGCTGGTTAAACTTAATATAGATATCTTTAGGAGGTGATTATTTGTTTACTGCCAGTAATTGGATAATTGATAATTTGGAAAATTCGTTACAAACTTGGAATGACAAATTGGGAGAGATTTGGCAATTAATTACTCAAACTCCACAAAGTTTTAAGGGAGGACAGATATGGAGTGCTATTCTACAAATAAATAATGCAGTTAAAGCTATCGCTTTAGCTTTGTTAGTATTGTTTTTTGTAATGGGAGTGGTAAAGACTTGTAGTTCTTTAACAGATGTTAAGAAGCCAGAACACGCCCTTAAATTATTTTTTCGCTTTGCTATATCGAAAGCTTTTATAACTTATGGCTTAGATTTTATGTTAGCAATATTTAAAATTACTCAAGGCTTAATTTCTACTATTATGCAAACTACAAACATTGGAGTTGTATCGCAAGTCGCTTTACCCGAAGAAATAATAAATGCTGTAAAAAACTGTGGCTTTCTTAACAGTATTCCTCTGTGGTCTATTACACTCATTGGTAGTTTATTTATTTCTATTATGAGTTTTATTTTAATTTTAACAGTATATGGTAGATATTTTAAAATGTATTTATATGTAGCTTTAGCACCGATTCCATTATCAACAATAGCAAGTGAAACAACTCAAAATGTAGCAAAAAGCTTTTTTAAAAGTTTTACTGCTGTGTGTTTGGAAGGAGCTATTGTAGTTATCGCTTGTATTATATTTAGTCTATTTGCATCTAGCCCTCCAGTTGTAGATTCTAATGTTTCTGCTGCAACTATGGTTTGGAAATATATAGCAGAATTGATATTTAATATGCTTGTACTCGTGGGTACTGTGAAAATGAGCGATAGAGTTGTTAGAGAAATGATGGGGTTATAGTATTAAATATATAAATTAAGGAGGATATTATATTGGATAATAAAAAACAACATAAAATAGAAATATTAGATTCTTGGAAAAGTTCTTTTGGAGATATTAGATGTAATGCAGTTTTATACCAAAATAATAAAATAATTGCAAATATTATTGAGAGTTTTTCTCACGATATAATCTATGATACTAATAAGGAGAATACTTTTAAGAAGTATATTTATGATAATTTTGATAAGTATATAAATTTACCAAAACTTTCAAAGTGTTCTCCTTTATTAAAGGAAATATATAATTCAGTTTGTAACTCAGATTCTTGTATGTGTTATATAAGTTATACTGAATGGAAAGAGTATTTTTCTGATAGATTTAGCAATAAAGATTTAAAAAAATTAAAAGAAGAAGTTAAGAAGTATAACTTAGGGGATGTTTTAACTTTTGATAATGATAATGATAATATGATAATTGCTTGGGGAGACTTTCAAATGTGTTTTAATGATAATAGATATTTAAAAGGTAGAAATAAAGATTATGAAAGATAATGATAAAATTGAATATTTTAAAACTTCTGAAAATTCAATTTTTGGAAAGTTTCAATATAGAAAAAACCAAGATGATGCTTATAAAAACGCAATTAGACAAGGAATGAGAAATCCCGAAAATTGGATATATATGTATTCAAAATATAATAGAGATTATTTTAGAAACATGTGTAGTAAGAAATTTATTTCTTTTGCTCAATTTGATTTGATTGGTACAAATAAAATAAAAAATAAGAATAAAGATAAGGAGATGTTAAAATGAGAAGTGAAGAGATTGAAGCAATAAAAAATGATATTAATAATATAATAAAGAAAGATGAGAAACTATTTGGTACAAGTATAAATTTTATTTTAGTAAATCAAAATAATAGTGATATTAAATGTATAGTTAGTGATGGTATGGAAACAATAGTAGGATTTGATAAAGATACTAATAATTATTATGATATTCCTTATTATGATTATAATTTTGATAAACATTTATTTGGCGAGTTAGATAAGAATTATCATATAGGTTATATGAGTGATATTGACCATTATTATATTTGGCGTACTATTATGGAACTTTATCCAGAAAATTTGAATTATAAAGATGGTGTACAAAAATATTTACAATATTGTGTGGATAATGGAATCACAAAAGAATATATAGATGATAAAACAGGATTTGATACACCAGATATAATGGACTTTTTTGATGATTTAACTTTTCATGGGTCAATGCAATATAAAGGATATTATATTGAAGTAGGAGACGTTAATTATGATAATCCTAATGAGAATATAGTAACTATTTATGGAAGCAAAGAAGATTCTCTTAATGGAGATTTTTTAGAAAATATTTCTTTAAATACTTTAGGATTAAAACAAAATATAAAAGAATATATTGATAAAAATTATAAGGATAAAAGCGAAGCATATAAAATATATTCTGGTAACCTAAAGGTTTTAAAAAGTGGTTCAAGAAGAGGACAATTAGTGACTTTGATGGAAAAGGAATTAAATGATAATGTAGAGTATATTATTTCATATTATTCTAAAAATAATAGCAATGATTTTTTTTGGGTATATGGTAGTTATTATGGAAATGATAAAAGTAAGGCAGAACAAGATTTTAAAAAAGCTTTAAGTTGTGTGAATTTATCAAAAAAATTTAAAGATAAGGAGGTAAGATAATGAATGAAAAGGAAATATAATAATCTTCTGTCAAAATATAGTGTATTACAAAATATGCTTTCTTTAGAATTGTTATTTGATTATGGTAAGTATAATCTTACTAATGAAGCATTTTATCAAAAATTATATGAAGATTTAAAAAATGAAAATTCAAATATTTTAAGTGTTGATTTTAAATTAACAGCACTGGAAAATGCTAAAGAATTGTCTGGTATGGAAACGAAAGATTTGTGTCAATTTATTCATGATTTTAATTTAATGCTTAATCGTAAAGAAAGAGAAAGATGATAATGGAAGTAAAAATAAATAAAGAAATAAGAAACTATACAGAGAAAATGTATTTTGGGCTGTCTTTAAGACAGTTCTTTTTTTCTTTGTGTGCGTGTATTGTAGCTATTATACTTTATTTTTTCTTTAATGATAAGTTTAATAAAGAAATAGTATCTTGGATTTGTATAATAGGTGCAGTTCCTTTTATATTACTAGGATTTTTTAAATATAATGGGTTATCTTTTGAACAATTTATTATTGCTTGGATTAAATCAGAACTATTAATACCTAAAAAATTAAAATTTATTTCTACCAATTATTATTTTGAGATTTTTGAGTTTAAAAATTATTTGAAAGGAAGGAGTAAGATAAATGATAAAAACTATCTCAACTTTAGATAAGCAAGAAAAGCATTTTAACATTCCTAAAAGTGCGCAAGATACTATACCTATTAAAAGAATTTGGAAAAGTGGTATTTTTTTAGTTGGCAAGAATAAGTATTCTTTAACATATAAATTTACAGATATAAACTATGCAGTAGCTTCTCGGGAAGATAAAGAAGTAATGTTTTTAAATTATTCAGAACTTTTAAATTCTTTTGATTCAGAAGCAACTACTAAAATAACTATAAATTTAAGAAAGATTAACAAAAAAGATTTTGAGAAAGATGTTCTTTTAAATTTTAAAAATGATGGCTTAGATATTTATAGAAAAGAATATAATGATATGTTGCTTGATAAAGCACTAAATGGAAATGGTATGATAAGAGAGTTATATCTAACAGTATCTATTTTTAAAAAGAATTATGAAGAAGCAAGGAATTATTTTCGCAGAACATCGATAGATATTATTTCTCATTTGGCAAAACTAGGTTCTAAGTGTGAAGTGTTAAATGTCGATAGTAAACTAAGACTTTTACACGACTTTTATAGAATAGGGGAAGAAACAAACTATAATTTAGATTTAGATTTCTTAATAAAGCATGGACATAATTTTAAAGATTATATATGTCCTAATAGTATTTCATTTAATAAAGATTATTTTGAATTTGGTAATAAGTTTGGGTGTGTTTTATTTTTAAAAGACTATGCTACTTATATTAAAGATAATTTTATAACTGAGTTAACTGATATAAGCCAAAATATGATGTTAAGTATTGATGTGATTCCTGTATCTACTGACGAAGCAGTAAAAGAAGTTGAAAGCAGATTGTTAGGAGTAGAAACTAATATTGCTAACTGGCAAAGAAAGCAAAATGCTAATAATAATTTTAGTGCTGTGATTCCTTATGATTTAGAGCTACAACGTAAAGAGACAAAGGAGTTTTTAGACGATTTAACTACAAGAGACCAACGTATGATGTTTGCTAATTTAACTTTAGTTGTAACGGCTGATTCTAAAGAACAATTAAGTGCAAACATTGATTCAATTTTGATGGTTGCTAGAAAACATTTGTGTCAAATAGCTCCTTTAACTTATCAGCAACTAGACGGTTTTAATACGGTTTTACCTATTGGTGTTAGAAATATTAAAACAATGAGAACTCTTACAACTGAAAGCTTAGCGGTATTAAACCCATTTAATGTTCAAGAGATACAAGACTCTAAGGGTGTTTATTATGGAGAGAATGCTATTAGTCATAATTTAATTATGGTTAATAATTCAAACCTTTTAAATCAGTCAAGTTTTATCTTGGGTGTACCTGGTTCTGGTAAATCATTTAGTGCTAAGGAATTAATAACTTTTTTGGCTTTATCAACAGATGATGACATTATAATTTGTGACCCTGAAGGTGAGTATACACAACTTGTTAAGGCTTTAGGTGGAGAAGTAATAGATATATCTGCGGGAAGTAAAAATCATATAAATGCTATGGATATGGTAGAAGGTTATGGAGAAAATACAAACCCAGTTATAGATAAAGCTGAATTTGTTTTATCATTATTTGAACAATTAGATAGAAAGCCACTAAATGCAAAAGAAAAGTCAATTATAGATAGATGTACTTCTTTAGTATACGAAGATTATAATAGAACTAAAATAATGCCTACACTTGTCGATTTAAGACAAAAGTTGCTGGAACAACCAGAAGCAGAATCAAAAGACTTAGCTTTATCGCTTGAGTTATTCACAAGTGGTTCTTTAAATGTATTTGCTCATAAAACAAATGTAAATACAAACAGTAGAATCTTATCATATGATATTTATAATCTAGGAAAACAGCTAAAAAATCTAGGACTTTTAGTAATAACTGATGCTATACTAAATAGAGTTAATGAAAATTTTAGAAAAGGGAAGAAAACTCATTTAATTATAGATGAAATTCACATTTTGTATGCAAATGAATATTCACGTATGTTTTTAAATAGTGCTTGGAGACAATATAGAAAAAGAAATGCTTGTCCTGTAGCAATTACTCAAAATGCAGATTATGTATTATCTTCTGTTGAATCTTCTACTATGCTTTCAAATAGTGAGTTTATAGTTATGTTTAATCAAGCTACAAATGATAGGGAAAGACTAGCAAGTTTACTTAATATATCCGAAGAGCAGATGTCTTATATTACGAATAGTGATGCTGGTTGTGGTTTAATAAAATATCAAAACTTATTAGTACCTTTTGTTAATGATTTTCCGAAAGATACTAAACTTTACCGACTAATGACAACTAAACCTGGGGAAAGTCATGTCTAATATAAAACTAAGAAATGTTGCTAATAAAACAATTAAAACAAAAGATAGTGTGATTAATGTTAAAAATAAAAGTGAAAATGCCTATAATAGTAATGAAGTAAACGAAAATGCTTATGCTGTTAATAGGCTTTCTTCATTTAATAAATCTTTACCTTTTAAAACTTTAGAATTTACCAAATTAGGAAACCGTATAGTAAAAGAGGCAAAAAGTAATGTTATAAAGACTAAGGATAAAATAAAATCTTTACTAACTGAAAAAAAAATAAAGAATACCAATAAAAAATTTAGAACAGTTTATAATAAATTACAGAAAGATAAAAAGATTGCAGAAGAAAATATAAAAGCAATTAAAAATGCCCGTAAATTAGCAAAAGAAGCTACTAAGAGAACATATTATAGTTTAAAAGCTACTTTTAAGATATCTATAAAAATTTTAAAAACTATTATTAATTCTTTAAAACTATTAGTTTTAGCTTTATTTGCTTTTGGGTATGTGGCTATTATAATTATAATAATTATGTGTCTTTTAGCATCTTTATGTTCTTCAATATATGGTGTTTTTTTTAATGGAGAAGATGTTGAAAATAGTGGTTTTACTATAAGTTCAGTAGTTAAAGATATTAATAATGAGGTTATTTTTAAAATTAAAGAAATACAGAGTACTAATGTTTATGATGAGTTTGAAATTGTATCTAATCGTACAGAATGGAAAGATATATTAAAACTATATATTGCTAAAGTTTATGTTTTAGATATGGATGTAATTACTTTAAATGAAGATAAAGCGTCTATTATAAAAACTATTTTTTGGGATGTCCATAATATTGAATCAGAAGTTAAAAATGAAATAGTAACCGATGTTACCGAAGATAATATAGAAGTGACTTCTAATAAAAGTATTCTTTATATTTATATTAATAGTAAGAGTTTAGAAGAAATGATAAATCAGTATAACTTTAATGTAGAGCAGTGTAAAATAATAGAAGAGTTATCTAATGAAGATTTAGACGAACTATGGCTTAATTCTATTCATGGAGTAAAAATTGGGACTAACAGTATGGTGCAAGTTGCTTTACAGGAGATTGGCAATGTTGGCGGAGAAAAATATTGGTCATGGTATGGATTCGATTCAAGAGTTGAATGGTGCGCTATATTTGTTTCGTGGGTAGCTAATGAAGTAGGGTATATTGAAAATAATACCATACTTAAATTTTCAGTAGTTGGTGTAGGCGCTAATTGGTTTAAAGCACTAGGGCAATGGAAAGATAAAGATTATGTTCCTAATGTTGGAGATATAATTTTTTTCGATTGGGAACTAGATGGTAGATTAAATCATGTTGGTATAGTTGAAAGAATTGAGGATAATAAAGTTTACACCATAGAAGGTAATTCTAATGATGTTTGTAAAAACAATTCATATAATTTAGATAGTGATGTAATTGCTGGGTATGGTATAGTAAACTATTAATTTTTTATAAATAAAAAAGATGGAATCCCATCTTTGTTGCAATGTATTAAGATTAAATTTAAAAATATAATTTATTTTTTTCAATATGCTAAGATTAAATATAAATTTTATATATATTATTTTTTCTTTTTTTTTGCTTCAAGAGAAGCATTATGGAAGCCCATCATATAAGCATATAAAACTAGGACTTTCTCGTGTTCTGTCGTTTCTGATGTTAATGTTAATATTGATGTAGGTATAGAAGAATTGTAATGTAGTGCTAACTCAGTTATTAGTTGATAGCATTTGTCATAATTTTTATTTGTTTGATATCTAAGTAAATCTTCTGAATAGCTTGCGCTTGTTGCATATCCTTTATTATTTGTTACTAGAGTACCAAGTTCTGCTCCAAAGTCATGTACTTCCTTTTGTTCTTTAGTCATTAGCATATCTCCTTTCTTTATACTATTCTAATGGATTTTTATTTATTTGTAAATGTTTATTTATATTTAATGAATAGATATAGAAAAAAATATAAAAAAACAGGATTTAACTTGCTTTATTTGGATAGTTGGTAAATATAAATAGTATAATTAATTAATATTGATTTTATTAATAATTGTGTTTATTTTGTTTAAATTATTCTTAGGGACAGTAAGTCCCTAAAAATATATTTTGTATTGTGTTATTATGTACTTAGAAAGTTAGTTATAATTAGCTGATTTTTGAAAGTAGGTGATATTGTTGAAATAAAAAATATACTTTTTTAATAATATAGGAAAGGAATGATGAAAGAGTTATGAAAAAAAGTATTAAAAAAGTTTCTGCTATGTTATTAGTAACTGCAGTTACTATACCAATTTTAAGCAGTACATTTTATTTGTCACCAGTTGAAAATAATAGTAAAATATCATTTTATGATGCTGAATCAGAAATTTATACGAAAGAGTTTCAAGATTCATTAAAACAGTCTTTATTTGAAAAATATGGAGAGAATTATCAAGATGTTGTTAATTCTAACATTAAAGCAACAAAAATTGCTAATGAAATTGATAATTTACTGGACGAAAAAAATAATGGACTATATCCTAACTATTATGGAGGAAATTATATTAATGATAATCAAGAACTTGTTATTCAAGTTGTAAAGAACAAAATCTCAAGAAGCACAGATAGTAAGTTTAATGAATTAAATGCTATTAAAAGTGCTAATGATAATGTACTAATTGAGTATGTAGACAATTCATTTAATGAATTAAAGAAAGTTGATGATTATATTATCGAGTATTTTTCAAAAAATAGTGATACAGATATTAGTATAGTTAGTAACTATGTAGATGTACTTAAAAATAAAGTTATTGTAGAATTGGAAAATAATTCAATTGAAGAACAAGAAAAGTTTAAAGAAAAAATTATTGATTCTGAATATATTGAATTTTTAGATGGACAAAGAACTTATATTGCTCTTAATGCTGGAGAAAAAATGTGGCAAGGAAGTACTCAGGGCTGCTCAGTTGGCTTTAGAGCTACATTAAATGGTAAAAAAGGATTTGTTACAGCTGGACATTGTACTCAAAAAATTAAAATAGGTGAAGACTATTTAGGATATGGGATTTTAAAAAAGCAAGTATATGGAATGGGACAAAGAACAGATGCTTCATTTATAGAGACAGATGGAACTGTAACTAATGATTTGCAATATTCTGTATGGCCAGCAACTAGTTTAAGAGTTCCTGATTATAATAAGGCTACAGTTGGAACATTAATTGGTAAAAGTGGTTGGAAAACTGGTGGGACACAAGGAAAAATTACTGTGTTAAGTCAAACTATGTATGTTACAGATAGTATTACAATGAGACCAGTTCAATTAGTAGACCAGACAATGACAAATGTTAAAGCTGATGGTGGAGATAGTGGTGGTCCTGTGTTCTTGCTAGAAAAATCTGCAACAATTGTAGGAATAGTTGAAGGAAGCACTAGCGAAACTCATTATATGAATTATACTAAAATGCAAAATATAAAAGCTGATTTAGGAATATTTAGATATTAAGTTGAAAAAGCTTTCATATATTATTATTTTGATATTATTTATATTCATTATAGTTTCAAATTTTAATATTACTAAAAAAAATGAATATAAGTATTATTCAATTGTTGAAATAAAAGAGGTTCTTTCAATGACAAATAAAATTGTAATATGTAATAGTATATATGCAGAAAGAATGTGTCCAAAAACTAAAATTATTAAAGAAATAGAAGATATAGCTCTAATTAATCAATACTTAGAATTAATAATTGATTCTGAAATTGTAAAAGGAACTATTGCTGATACTGGTTCTGAATACACAATGTTTATGTATGGAAAAGAAAATGATGAAATTGCAAAATTAGAGTTCAACCCAGGACTTGTCTTAACACTAAAGCAATTGGATTATTTCTTATTGAGTGATAATATAGAAAAAATAATAGATTTGATTAATGGATAATAGTAATTATAAAAAATATTTTGCATTATTAATGTTTGCTATATTTCTTTCAAGAACTAGATATTATATTATTGGAAAATCGTAATTGTAAATTGTCTTTTATAATGCTAAGTTAGAAATATTTATAAAGAAATTTCGTATTTAATAAAAAGAAATATATGCGCTTTAGTTTTTTCTGGCAACACATTATTAATAATTGGAAATATCATAAATACTTGAGCGTTATTATGTGATAAGGAGGATATTGATGAGGAAAAATAAAATATGTTTAGTTGTTATATCTTTTTTGGTTTTTTCTTTAGGTTTAGTAATATTGAAATTAAGTGCTAATAAAGAACTAAAAATATTTCATGATGAAAAGCCAAATATAGTGGAAGCCAAATCATTAAAATATTTTGATACTAAATATACTTTGAATGATATGTATAGTATTATTGCAAGCAAAGAAATACCTGATGACGAAGAATTTGACGATATTTTGTTAAATTGGTTTGATTATTTTAGTGAAAATAATTTATTTATAAATCACTTTGGAGAAAGCTATAATTTTTCTGAATATCAACGAATTAAAGATGAGTATTCAGGGGAGACTTTAAAAACACTATTAATAAATGCAAAAAAGAGCTGGTTTTTACCTATTTTGAGTGAATAGTGCATATTGTTAAAGTCTAGAATTAATTTAAAAAATTAGAAATTAGGAGGAAATGTATGAAAAAATTTTTAAAAAATACTGCCTTATTTTTAGGAGTGTTTTCTATTTTTGCACTAAATGTTAATGCTAGTGAAAGTAGTTTTATTAATGAGAAGGGAGTTCATATTGATAATAAAATTGTGAATAAATTTGAAAAAATTATAGATAAAAATGATTTTAATATCATGAGTCAAAAGGAGTATAACGACCTTTCTTTCATATATAATAATGGTTATTCGGAAGTATCTGTAATTTATGCTGAACGTGATTTAGTAGAAAACGGAAATATTATTGAAACAACAAGTTCATACTTAACTGAAGAAGAATATGAAAGGGAGTCAAAGATACAATTATATAATAATTGTACTGATTCAGAAGCTCAAGCTTGTTATCAAACTAGTTATAAACGTTTAACTATGCTTTTATCTAAGAATGCTAGCAGTAAATATTTCACTGCATTTGTTTCAAATACTTGGTTACAAAATCCAAATGTAAAATCAGCTGATGTTATAGCTCTAAGATATACTGGAAATGTATCTATAAATGATTTCTATGGATATCAGTATTATAAAGAAGCTGGTGTAAACAAGAATTATTACTATAATAGCAGTAATGCTAATTCAAAGAAATTTAGTAATGGTGTTGGCATTTCTATGAATCTTGTTGATGCTGGTAGTAGCTTTAAAAATTATTTATTCTTTAATGGTTATTATTCAGATGCTAATATGATGATTTATGCAAGCTATCAACATGCTAAATCAAATGTTTCTGTTGCCAATTCTAAAGTTTATAATTTAAGTTCTAATGGACTTGGAGGAGTAATTAATTTTACTAATGCTACCACTAGAAGTCAATATGATGCTATGGGTGGAGTAAGTTATTCATTACTTAATGTGTAATAATTATAATACTTTGGAATTATTTATTGTAAATTAAAAACGTAGGCAATTCCCTACGTTTTTTACGTTAAATACTTTTTTTGTGTTAAACATAAAATATAATCGACAGATATATTATATTTTATAGCTATAAAATAGCATACTGAGGTTGATACTAAAATGCTACCTTTTTCATACCTATTAAGTGTACTTTTACTAATATTTAATTCTTTAGAAAAATCTCTAATAGATAATTTAAGCTCCATTCTTATTTCTTTTAATCTAATACTAATTTTATTAATATCAATTATATTATTGTTAGTAGTTATTTGATTTTTAGTTAAACCTAATAGGTAATCAATATTAGTTTTATAGAAATTAGATAGTGCGATTAAATGCTTTAAAGGTATAATCACTCTGTATATTTCCCATTCTGTGTATAAACTTCTTTTTATGCCTATTGCTTCAGCTACTTCTCGTTGAGAATAGCCAAAATAGGTTCTAATGTCTCTTAATTTTTCAGAGTAAACTTTAGTCATAATAAACTCCTTATTAGTACTTAGTTTACAATTTTAAAAATAAGTTATGCGTTTTTGGTGTAATATGTGGGACGTTTGTGATATAATTCTTATTGAGGATTATTTTTGTAGTTTAATACATTATTTCCTTTAATATATTGTGAAAAGTTAAACGTATTTTCCATACCAATGTTTCTTATTTGAAGAGACCAAAAATCGTTACCCTTGTTCTTTTGGTTTCTTCACACAATATATTATTACATTTTTTTTGATTTTTTGTTAGGGACAGATTGTCTCTATTTTTTTTAAATATGATATGTTAATCTTTGTTCGTTGATACTATGGTAAAATATAAAAGTAGAAAGGACCCTTGTTATGCAAAAAGACTATAGAATTGAAGGATATGATGTTAATTTTATGAGGAATATATCTAAAAATATTAGAAAATATAGAGAAGCAGCAAAACTTTCTAGGAAGGATTTAGCTAATATGGTAGGCGTATCTGAAGATTATATAAAAAAGGTAGAAATTTATTTAGGTGCAAAAGGTTTAAGTTTAAAAACTTTGTATAAATTATCTTTGGTTTTAGATATACATATTGATAACTTTTTTAATGATTAGTCAATATATTTTATAATATTATATTGATTATTGTTTTGTTAAAACTTATAATATTGATAAGTTTTGAAAGAGGCGATATTGTGAATCAAGATAAAATGGGGACATTTATTGCTCAATTAAGAAAAGAAAAAAATATGAGTCAATATGATTTAGCTGAGCATATACATATTTCTCGTGATGCTGTTAGTAAATGGGAGCGAGGTAAAAGATGTCCTGAGCCAGATTGTTTAATTAAATTGAGTGAAATATTTAATGTTTCTATAAATGAATTATTATATGGTGAAAAGACTTCAAAAAACAATATTGATGGTATAGAAGAAATACCTATTAAATTGTATGATGAAAGAAATAGGAAACAAAAAACGTTAAAGCTATTAATTTGGGTTTTATTTTTGTTGATTTTTTGTTTTTTAATTTATTATTTTGTAAATACTTATAATTCATTAAATGTATATCATATTTATTATGAAAATGAAGATATTAAAATTTCTGATGGAGTTTTAGTTGTTACTAATGAAAAAATATATTTTAATTTAGGTGGAGTTTTAGTAAAAAATGATATTAAATTTATTGAGTTATTCTATAAAGATAAAAAAGGAAATGATAATTTAATTATAAAAACTGATTCTAACAATATTGTATTTAATGATTTTAAAGGTTATAATGAATATTTTAATTTTCAAGATATAGAATATATAATTAAGAATTTATATTTAAAAGTTTATTTAAATGAAAGTGAAGAGATTATAAAATTAAATTATGAAAAGAATTTTAGTAATGATTATTTTATTCCTAAAGAAGAGTTAAATTCTATAAATGATGATGTTGATTATGATATTGATTTAGAATCAGCTGAGGAAAAAATAAAAAATAGTTTCTTTTGTAATGATAGTTTTTGCATAAATGATAATAGTGATTATGAAATGGTTTATATTTTAAATGCTAGAACTTTAACTATATCTTATGAGGAAGATATTAAAATTGAATGGATTTATAATTTTAAAAACAATCATTTAATTTATCAAGAGTATAATAAAAATAAACTAATTACTAAATATGTGCAAGAAAAAAGTAAAAGTAATTGTGAAAAAGGCGATTGCAAAAACATTTTGAAACAAAAAAAGACTTTTAATGAAATTATTAAATTAATAAATTAAAGTATCAATAACTTTAAATAATGGTAGGGACTAACCGTCCCTACTTTTTTTTAAAATTGTATGCTATGCTTTTTTTGAAAGGAGGAAATACATGAAAAAAAGTATTTTAATAATATCATTATTGTCGTTTATATTTTTTATTAGTTCAGATAATGTATTTGCTAGTGATATATATTTTGTAAATGATAATAATGTTTCATTCTCAAAGGAAGAATATGATTTTTTGACCAGGCTGTATTGGGATGGCTGTCAAAATTTATTTACTACCTCTGATTATAGTCGTTTTGTTAAATCTAATATTATGAATGGCGAATTGAGTGTTAAAGTAAATGAAACGATAATGCCTCTTGGAACTTATCATGAAACTAATGCTAAAGTTCTCAAAATTGCTAAAGTTTGTAATTCTGATTGCTTAATATCTGTTGTACTTACTTGGAAAGGATATCCTAACACACGAAGCTATGACGTTATGGGAGTTTATTTAGAAAACACTTCCCTTACATCTTCTCCAGCAACTTTTGTCACAAATTCTAGTGAAACTTACATGCAAAAGTTCAGTAATGGATTTGGAGTATCGTTAAAATTACCTACTGGTAATGTAGATATCGTTGCTAGTCAATCTTTTAGGGTAAGCAAAGGTGGTCATGTATATGCTAGCTATCAACATGCTAAGAGTTCTATAAGTCTAGCTAATAGTAAGAATTATACACTAGCTAAAAGTGGATATGGAAGAGTATTTAAGTTTAGTGGTACTGCTGTTAATATCTATGACCAAATGGGCGGAGTAGATATAGCAGTTTAAATATTAATGCTTATATTATATAAAAACAAATAAACATACTACTTATTAAGTTATTTGGATATGTTTATGGTAGGGGAAATAGTCTCTACCTTTTTTTTATTTTATATTATTTTTTACTTATGAAAAGCGCATGTATTATGAAGTTGTGAATTTTGCTTTAGTTTTATTATCAATAATATAGTTAAAGCATTATGATAAAATGGATAGGGATTTTGGAAAAGAGTAATATGCTTTATTTTAAAATATGTGAAAGATGTGTTTATATATCAGGGATTAATAATCCCTATTTTTTTTCCCTCTTTTATGTTATTCTTTTATAGAAGGTAGTGGTAAATATATTTTTTGTTGCGACTGTTGTCATAATTTGTAGATAATGGTTTGTATTTGTAGTTAATTGAAATATTATGTTGTGTGGTAATTAAAATTATTATCTAATGTAGTATTTTATGAAACATAGCACATTGAAAGAAGAATGGCTATGGTTATAGTGCAGTATGATTATTTTTATATTGCAGTATTTCAAAAAAGAGACAATGCTCCCTTTTTAGGGTTCGTTGCCTCTTTTTTTTGTGGCTTAAATTCTTGTAGAGCTCCTCCTCTAATCAATTAAGTTTTTTTAAAAAATTTTAATTGATTGGAGAGAGAAAAATGGTTAAGATACCAGTAAGAAATAAAGATAAATATAATCCTTATACTTTAGGATATGATGAAAGTAATAAAACATATATAGTAGAATTTGTGGATAATATGAAAGTTATTCACAGAGTTCAGGTTTCAGATAAAATATATGAAGCTTTTAATGAGTTTGAGTTAGAAGATGTATCACAAATACATAAATATCAGAAACATATTGAACATAATGAAGTTTATGAAGAAACTTTAAATGCTAGGGCTATTAATAAACCGATATCTGTTGAAGATGAAGTTGAAAATAATGTTATGACTGAAATATTGAAAAATGCTATAAACACTTTATCTTTAGTTCAAAAACGCAGAATAAAAATGTATTATTTTGAAGATATGACTTTAAAACAAATAGCAGAACTTGAGCATTGTTCAATTATGTCGGTTAAAGAAAGTCTTGATTCTGGAATTAATAAATTAAGAAAAATTATAAAAAATTAAATTTATACCCTTAAAAATTTGATTTAAAGTGCTAAACAAGTGAAAGGAAGTATTTCCTTTCACTTGTTCAATTTAGGAACATGTTCTTTGAAATTAATAATACAATTATCAAGTACGTTCCTATTATTATAAGCACTTTAGTAAGTACGCTTGCGATTAATACTTGACTATAAATATTAGTTTGCTACTAATAATGCGATAACAAATAATAGGTATAATGATACTTTCGTCTAGTCACAGACTCAATCAATGAAGGCGACTTTGTGAGAACCACAAGGAGGTGCAATTCCTATGGAGTTATTTAGCAAATAACCACTTGATAATTTTTCTAAAAATTTTTTTGATACTAGTTGGGGTTATTGTGATTATTTAATTAATAATTAGTCAAACTTTATTAAACAACTAGTATCATACATTTTTGAATTTTGAAAGGGAAGATAAAAATGAAATTAAGAAGATATAAAATAAAAGTTAATGAAGTAAAAACTACTGAGTTTGAATTAAATGCTAGAAATAAGACTGTTGCGAAAGAAATAGTGAAGGAAATAATCTTAAATACTCAAATTTTAAATTTAAAATGTGTTGGGCATGACACAACTTATGTTTTTGATATAGAGAAAGTTAGAGGAGCTAAAAAATAATGAATAAGATAGTTAGAGGCGCTATTTTTTATGCTGATTTAGGCGATACGATAGGAAGCGAAGAAAAGGGCATAAGACCTGTTTTAATCGTTCAAAATGACATAGGTAACAGATTTAGTCCAACAACTATAATTGCTCCTATATCTACACAAAAAACTGATAAATTACCTAATCATGTATTGATAAAGCAATTTGATAAGATTAGACCTAATTCTATTATACTTTTAGAACAAATTCGCGTGATAGATAAATCAAGACTAAAAGGTTTTGTTACTACTTTAAATGAAGAACAAATTGTTGAAGTTAATAATGCTTTGATTCATACACTAGATATAAAGTTTAAAAACTAATTTCTGTCAATTCTATAAAAATATTTTTTTATGGAAATCGCACATTGGTAAAATTTTTTAGAAATCTGTATTATGTTTTTGTGAAATGCAGATTTTTTTTATATTAGAAAGGAAGAATCATGGATAAAAAAAGTTATTCTCTTGCAGAGTTAGTGTTCGACATAGGCTGTTTATTGAAAAAGTATGAGCAGTCAGTAGCAGATAATAATTCCAATGGAAGGTTATTGAAAACAAAACAAGTTTTAGAGGAATATCCTATTTTAACACAATATGGTTTAGAGCAAGCAGTTAAAGAAAGTAAGCTACCAGTTGTAAAAAGAGGTAAACTCAATTTTTATGATAGCCGTGATATTGAAAGCTATATTCAAAGTCAAAAAGTAAAAGGTTCAAACTGCATTTCCGAAAAAATTAAATTTATTTAAGGGGATGTTAAAAATGTCTAAAGAAAAAGACAATGATATGAAAAATATTATTAAAATTGCTGAGAATGTATTTGAAATACAAATAAGTAATGGTTATCGGGAAGATGGTAAAAGAGATAGAATTACTGAAACTTTTAGAGGTACTAAACAGGCTGCAATTGCTCGTAGAGACGAAATAAAAGCTGAGTTAAAAGAAAAAAAAGATAAAGGAATTAAGACTTCTAATAGTGGGTACACTTTTTTAGAAGTTGCAAAAGAGTTTATAAATGATAGGAATTATAGTAAGAAAGTTGGTACAACTATTAGTGGTTACAAAGGTTATTTAAATAATCACATTATTCCAACGTTTGGCTTTAAAAAGATTAGAAAAATAGATAAAAAAGATTTGGAAGATTTGTATTTTGCTATGAAAGAAAAAGGTTTAAGTGGTACAACTATTAAGCATTGTCATACTTTAATAGGAACAATTTTTAATTATGCAATATTTAGAAAATGGACTACTTATAATCCAGCAGAATTTGTTGAAAATAAGCCAAAGTTTGATTCAGCAGAAAGAGATTATTATGACCACGATGAAATTGAACTCGCCTTGGAGTGTTTGGATAAAATGCCAGCTCATAAAAATGGGATGTCAGATAAAATACTCTATTCTCAAAATATTCGATTTAAAACTGCTATTACAATTTTATTTAATAGTGGACTCAGAAGAGAAGAACTTTTTGGGCTAAAATGGGGTGATATAAAATATAAAACTGGTATACTATCAATTAAGAGAGCTGTGGTAACTATTGGTTCTGAAGATTTTGCAGAAGAAGATATCATAGAAAGTTTACCTCATAGATTAGTTTGTAAAAGCTTAAAAAATGATTCTAGTCGCAGAGATATCTATGTACCATCTGTCTGTTTTGATTTATTAACAGAATATAAAAAAGACCAAAATAAATGTGGCTATAATGTTCAAGATAATGATTTTGTTTTTCAAAATGTTAGATACAAGGATATATGGAATCCAAATAACTTGACAAATGAATGGCGTGATTTTAAATTAATGTTTAATTTAAAAGATATTACAATACATGATATTAGACATTCGCATGCAACCGATTTATTAAGTATGGGTGTTCCTATTCAAGATGTATCTCGTAGACTTGGTCATTCTGATGTTGCTACAACTTTAAGAATTTATACTCATAGTAATTTAGCACAAGATAAATTGATAGTGGAAAAGTTGGAAAATAAATATGGTAATAAATTTGTTTCTAATATATTAGATTTTAAAGTTATTACTTCTATAATTATTGGTATTAATTTAGCAACTAAAGAAGAAATATTTAATGCTATTAAGTATATTACAGGAAAAGAGGTAACTGAGTTAAATTATCATAATTTAATTAATACTTGTAGAAATTATATTTTAGAAAAATATAGTTATTTAGAAAATATTAATATGTTTATAAACTCAGATTCCTCTGATAATATTAAAGAAGCCTTTTTAAATATTGTGTGTAATGCGAAGATGGATATATGTAAAATAAGACCAATAGGTGCTTAATAATAAATAGAAGATTACTTAAAAGTGGTCTTTTTTAATTGCATATAAACATTTATTATGTTATACTTAAGTGGTTCGGGGAAGTAATTTCGGCAGGTAGAAGTGAGAAAGGTTGGCATTGTGGTTAGGTAACTAAATATCTACCAAACGGGGAATAAACTGCCACTAATTCTGCCACTTCTGCCACGATGAAGCAAGATAAACCATAAAATAAACTAAATTGTTTGAAGTGAATTGTCTTGTTTCATGGTGGATGGAGGTATTTTTGGTCTTTATTTTAAAGACTCCAAAACTTTTGATGGGAGTTCGATTCTCTCCGCCCCTGCCA